>SKGH01000086.1 GCA_007117575.1 Candidatus Kaiserbacteria bacterium
AAAGACACGATCGTTCAGGTCTTTGCAGATATCTATACTTTCCTTGGTAGAATTTGCTTGTCCAGCTTCCTCGGTCAATGCAGACAATTCTTTTTCTAACGCATAGAGTTGATACCAATCATAAACTGGCTTAGCCATTATTAATAACATCGTAATCACAAATAATAACACGGCTATGAGCTGGGTATCTCTATTTAATTTAGAAAGTCCATGAGAAAAAGCATAACCAAGTACGAAAATTACACTAAACAAAACTAAAAACACACCCAAAAACTCACAAAACTTATCATCGCAAGTCTTTGCATCATAAATACCATAAGCTATTACCAGAGCAGGTAGTCCGTATCCTATCCAGTGTTGATACTTAAAATCTATACGAGGTAAAACAACCCCAACTAAAAAGACAAAAAACAGTAGCAATACTGTAGCAAAAAAACTCATTGCTAATTATTATTATATCAAACTACTTTTTTTACTATATCTTAAACTCCATAACATAATAGTCTAATTCATCTCTGAGAAAAAACTTAAGATTACCTAAGACAACATCCATTTGCTTTCATTACCTAACCTCTAAATTTCAACAACAGCCGTAATCAAATCTTTGATAATTTGTTTTACACTGATTATTCACACAACCACAAGAAGCAATACAAAGTCGACAATCGTCGCAATAACAACACGCATCTTTTACCGGATTCAATTTTCCGTAGTACTTATTTACACACTTTGACGGTCTACATGAATTTTCTATGACACAATCACTGTCTGTCTCACAATAATTTGCATCAGCAATATAATCTGACTTCGTAAGGGAGTAAAGTATCTTAAATGGCAAATTAAAAGCTAAACCTAAAACCAATAACAATAATATAACAGGAATAACTAACCCTTTTTTCATACCACATAATACCACAACCATTGTAAAAAACCCTAAAAATAACACCTAAAAATAATTGACAAAATAATAAAAAGGAATAAAAAACCCCGTACACAACGTAGATTATATTTAACCTAGTATGCTACACTCAAAATATGAAATACGGATCATACTTAGTTTGCAAACAGCACGTATTGGATGTAAAAAACTTCCTTGAGCAGTTTTTGGTTTTGGAAATAGATGGGTATACCCATGAGGAATGGGTCACTTTTAAGGTACCTCATACAAATTTTCTGATTTCTCATTGTGGTGAGGTGTGAGAATAATCTAATGAGATTTTGTAGTGACGTTTACTCATCTGATTAATATGAAATAATTGGTTTAGGGCAGTCTATTTGCCGATACTCAGGGATACCTAAACTTGTATTTCTTTCTAAAACTTGCTTTTTCACAGCGACTTCCAGACCCCACCATGGATCTTGCCAACCCATTACACTGTAATTTCCAGACCCATATCTATTTATGTGCCATATGTATCCATCCTGTGCTTTTATACAACTACCTGCCTCAAATTTTGCAATAAAATGATAATCCACTAAAAACACAAGTAAAAGTATAAACACTGTTGCCATTAAAAATCCCAAAATTTTTTTCATAGTTTTATTATAACTTACAATAAAAACATATGTCACAGTAAGTGATAGAAAAATATTAATGTAATTTTGTGATGTTTTGTTCTCAATATTTGTTATCGATCAGGTTCGGCAGTGTGGATGTTTATTATAGTTTTATAAATCATAGAAGTAGAGCGGGAGTAGTACCTATTTTTCTCGACCACAATATGCAGTTCCATGAGAGACTATAAATTAAAACGAAAACTGAGGCTGGAGTGAATGAGACAATTTAAAAGATACGCCGGCGGTGACCGTCTACCTTAGCTAACAATTCCCTACTCCTATACCAAGTAATTCTTGTGTGTAACGTCCCCGATCTTGCTAAGAAAAGTTTACGAGTCTAAGAGCCGTCATAGCGTACCTGTACCTATCATCACTCAATCTCTTATCGTTCTTTTTTAATTCATTTAATTCTGCTTCTGTAACCCATACACATTTAGCAGAAGAAGCTATGTCTTCATCAACTTGAGGACTTATTTCTCGACTTGAAGCTCTGGCAACAAAAACGAAATTTGAATGATCGTGTGTATCAGTGACCCGATGCCGATTAACAAATACTGGTGGGACCAATTCTTTGTTGTGTTCGCTATCGCTTTGTACCCAACCTGATGGACCTATTAACTCAACCTTAAGACCCACCTCTTCCCACACCTCTCTTAAGGCAGCTTCATTTACATCCTCACCAGGTTCAATGTGTCCACCAGGGGAACACCAGTCATTATATTTTTCATGAAGTCGAAGCAATACCGCACCATCATGCACCACATAGACATCAACACAAAGATCCACATAATAATTTAAATGAGCCATATAAGCATATTATCACATTCACTCAAAATAAATACTGTCGTCTATCTCAAAACACCAAGCCCTAACGCGAAGGGATTAAGATTAATAAAACTAATATAAATGATAAAAAAATGTATAAGATTAATTATTTACTGCTCGCTTAAAATAGGATAAATCAGGGCATGTATATGGTCTGTCAACACAGCTCTTTCTTCGTCACTATGACATATTAGGTACTCATCTGACTCTGAACCGGTATTGCATGAACTAAAATGAAGGCTGAAACTTAGCAATATTTGATTTAACATATCTTTATAAGCATAGTAACTGTAATTTATATCGACACCTCCCCCTTCTAGCTTATCGTGAGTCTCAGCTATACAATAAATTATGTTTTCTCTTTTGTCAGATCTGATATGCACCAAGTTACCATCCACTCTTTTTGAGGTCTTGATACAATCTACATATTCCTGTTTATTAATAACCATCTCTGGAGGCCACTCTTTAACATCCACAAACGGTAATACTGGGGGCTCAGTATTTATTAATAAGTTGTCTTCATCATCTGAAGACAGAATTTTATGCACATTTGTGTAACACCCGAGATAACCAAAATCGGCAGTACAATATCCACCGTAACAACTACTTGGTCCATACCTACCGGAACAATACGGACTAAACAAACACTCATATTCACTTAAATCACTACAATCTTTTCCTTCTATAGTAAACGTAAGACTGCTTACTTCTACTTCTTCTGGAGATACGTGTATCTGGTAAACACCAGGTTGTATCAGTTTTACAGCACCACACCAATCAGGTTTATCTGGAGAACTGTTCGTACAGATTGTTTTAGGTAATTCAAAAGACGCCTGTTCTTCGTTAAGAATAGAAAGTTCTTGATAAGTAAGATAACCAACAGCACCATCTTCATCTTTAACCCACAGGCGAGTATCTGGAGTTAAATTTCTTCCGGTTATAAAAAAGGTTGAACCTAATTCTGAAATCTTAGGAGAGATCTTTTTTATAACAGGATGCTGAGATAAATTTACTACGGTAGAAGTTGAAATAGTAGTAACAGGAGTCTCCCTACTTACATCATTATCTACAGTACTAGTAGCTTGTGACTCCATTTTTTTGTCTTCTATGAGTGACTCTTTTTCAGACACTTCTGGTACATCAATAGTTTCATACTCTTCAGATTTTTCAGGCGACGTAGTAGAAGAGCTAATATCAACTACATCGTCTTCAAAAAAACTTTCTTTTTCAGTTTGACTTATAGCGTCTTGGTATGTATCTCGATTAAAAATTACGTAAGTCAAAACAACCACTAATAAACCAAAAGCTATCAGCAAAAGATAAATTTTACGCATCTACATAAGCATACCACACCCAATCTTATCAAAAACTATCTAAAACCTATTTGTCTATTACAAATTAAGACCGAACCACGTAGAAGAAAACCCATCATATAAAAAGATATTAATTTAAAAAATAAGTCAGACAACCTTTATGCCTACATAGATTCATAGAGTTAATTACCTACATTCAACCCTGAACCGCACCAGGCACCTTCCCTAAAACAAAAACCTCATGTGGCGTAAGATAGCCGAGACGTTTGCGTGGACGATGGTTTAAGATACGCTCCACGCGTCGCACCCCTTTCTCTGAAATAGTAGCAAAGTCAGTCCCTTTAGGAAAGAAGTCTCTTACCAGTCCGTTATAGTTCTCATTACTCCCACGTTCCCAAGAGTGGTAAGGATACGCGCGGTACACAGCCAGACCGGTCTTCTTTTCCAACTCTTCGTCTTCCTTACCAAGCTCCGAGCCGTTATCGTAGGTATAGGTATGCTTTTTCTTCTTTGGTATACGCTTAAATCTTTGATCTATTTTAGCGTGTATGACAGACACCTTAACAACGTCTAGCTTATCCAGCATTCCGTAGCCACTCATGCGATCAACTGTGGTGAGCAGACGCTTCGTTTTATCCTTGCCGACAATAGTATCACCCTCGTAGTCTCCCAGACGGTCACGCTGCTCCACTATCTCGGGACGAGTGTCTATACGCTTTATCTTGGCTGATTCTCGGGCTTTTTCACGTGCTTTGGTACCACGTCGCCGTCGATACTTTCCCTTGCGACCAAGGCGCCGCAGATGCGTGGACAGCTCGGGTTCATCCGTTTCAATCCACTGATAGATAGTCTCATGACAGACATAGTCAGGAGACTGTTTCAACTTCAGTTGACCGGCTATCTGTTCTGGTGAATCACGTTTCGCGAGACGCGCTCTGATGTGTCGTTTAAGTTGGGGATTGTTGGCGATCTTTCTTGATGACTGCTTGGCTACCTTCCTTCGCTCCAGATACTTTCTGTGCGCGGCCGCGCCTCGGTAGATACCATCACTGCCACTGTTTGCGGCTATCTCTCTGGTGACGGAAGACTTATTGAATCCGAGCTGCTGAGCACACTCTCTGGGGCTATGTTTTGCCCTAAGGAGCGCTGCTAGTTCAACGCGGCTTTCTCTGGTAAATTGTTTGTACATAAACGCTTGTGGCTAGTCTAATAATTGCTTATTGACTATTTTACGCCACGGGCGTTTATGTTTTATGAAGTGGTGCAGTTCAGGTTAGAACTCAAGTTAGTAAAATTGACATCTGAAGATGAATACTTCACGTTCTCTATCGTGCCGACACATAAGAACATATATTTCATAGTGAAGATAAAATGAACGACACCATTTTCTGTTAATTTTCTATCGCTACAGTCCCCTTTTACCTATTTTATATTTATAACTTGCAAAACTAATCTGAAACATTGATAGGTAGATACAACGACAAAGTAAAGGGTGCACCCTTTCTAATCTGTATACTCAGCTGGGTTTCCGGAGGAACACTATCGTCAATTATAATACCTTGCCTATTGAAGATTTCACCGTTTTGGACACCACTAGGTGGGTTAACAACCTTGTCAAAACCAACGTTTCCGCGAAGGGCATAAATTGGTTTAGACCCTATGAAGCCGATATTGGTTGAACTAATATTTATACTTGATTCACCATTCAGATCAATATCTGACTGATTCTTAATATCTGCGACTGTAGTTTCAAATACCATACGTTCATCTGATTGAATATTCAACACAAGCGTTCCAGTAAGCTGAGCTACTCCACTTTCAGGCATTACATTCGTATGAGCATTTATCACCAATACTCGATTGTCAACTCTTTTATCTAAATCGTTTAATATCTCAGTAGAAAAAAACATGGATCCTGGGTTTTCTTCTTGAAATCGTTGGACAAAATCCTTACCCGCTTGAATCAAATCATCTTCACCATCCATCAAAGAAACCTGACTGGCTTCACCGTCATATCCAACTATTGGTAATGTAGCGTGTGCGCAGATTACTTCAATACGAATACCTTGTCTAGTTATTACATTCAAATCATCGTTAACCTTAATATTTGACAAATAACACATAGCTTCTGGGACATGTAACTCTGTAGTTTCATATCGAGAAGTTGTAACGGGTTGACTTGGTTTAGGCTCTGCAATATCAGATTGTGGGGTATTTTCAGAATCCTCTCGTAATAAAAAATACACACTAGCGATAATTATTACTAATCCAAAAATAACACTGACAATTATGCCATATACCAATAAAGGACTTCTGTGAAGATTTTTATTTACTCGTATTGAATCAATATGAGAGTCAGTAGCTCCACCCGACAACATGTTAGATTTTTTATTTCCAATAAACTGATGACCTTCATCTGGCAATTGTCCTGTCTTTTGGTTGGAAATATTTTCTGAAAATGATGGCTGCTCATGCACACTTTCTTCAGGATATACAACTTTCTTTGCCTCATTTATTTGTTCCTCTGTCCATCCAGCAGATTTGAGTTGCGAAATTCCATCAGAAAGATCATGACCTTGTTGTTTTAACTGTTTCAAGTAATCTATTATTTCTTGTCTGCTCATGCTTCTAATATTTTATCACATGAAAGAATCTAAACGTTATATGTTGTTAACAAAAATATACAAAAATTAAAGATAGAAATAGGGTCAACCAGCCTTTATGCCAATAGGTATTCATATAACAAATTGACAAGCTAGACACAGTAAGATAAATACTCGACGTTCTCTATCGTGCCGACGCATGAGAACATATATTTCATAGTCAAGATAAAATGAACGACACCATTTTCTTTAGTTTTTTATCACTACTATTCCCTTTTACTTCATTATCTACACTTGTTTAGTATAGATTGTTTGTGTGAGGCATTTGAGTTTTTGTTTAAATTGTTTTTTGCCCCACTCGCTTTTACACAAACAACAATTTCGAAGCCTGTTAATTTTATTCTCCTGTCCAATCACTTTTACATTCCGCACATCGGACGTTACCGGTATGTTCAAAACAATCAGTAAATTTGTTTGGAACATAGCCATATCTTTCGTCCCACACAAACTCATCATCAATAATTGTTTCAACCCACTTCCTGTCCGCTCC
>SKGH01000081.1 GCA_007117575.1 Candidatus Kaiserbacteria bacterium
AAACCTTTCATCGTACCACCAAGTACGCCTCACCCAGCTCCAGTTTCCGTGATCATTTATATTCTTTCGTGACTGACTAAAACATTTTTTGGTTTATTACGTTAGTAATAAATGTTTACCGAAACTGGAGTTGGGGCTGGGTCAGTGCCTCGAACTTCATCAGAAACGCGTAAGTCATGAGAGCAATAGTTTGAATTAGTGTTTTGTATTAAAATCGAGTATATGATATTTTTTAATTAATTTAGTAGAAGGAAGTTAAGTTATAGGGTAAAAAATACATTATAAATACCATGCGACAATCAAAATTATTTGGAAAAACAGAAAAAACAGATAGAGTCGACGTTTCTTCAATCAGTCACCGTTTATTAGTTAAGGGCGGTTTCATTCGTGAAAGCGTAGCCGGTCGATATTATTTTTTACCTTTAGGTCTAAGGGTTCATCAAAAAATCACCAATATTATAAAAGAAGAAATGGATAAAGCCGGCGCGCAAGAGATGGTGTCTCCTATTTTGCACCCTTTAGAGTTGTGGCAGGAATCAAACCGTGATAATGCGGGAAATTTTGGTTTAATGATGATTGAAGATAGGCGTGGTGGTAAATTTGCTTTGGGTGGTACAGCCGAAGAGATGTTTGTGGATGTGGTGAGAAAATTTCAAATTTCATACAAAGATTTGCCGTTTAACATTTACCAGTTCAGTAATAAATTTCGTGACGAGTTAAGGGCTAGAGGTGGTTTGTTGAGGGTGCGTGAGTTTGTAATGAAAGATGCATATAGTTTTGATAGAGATGAAAATGATTTTTTGCATACTTATAAATTGATGTCTGAAACTTATGAGAATATATTTTCTCGCATGGGATTAAAAGCCAATAAGGTTTTGGCTGACAACGGATACATAGGGGGTGAATACTGTCATGAGTACATTGTCGATTGCGAGGCGGGTGAAAGTGCTTATTTGGTTAGCGAGGATGAGTCTTACAAAGCACATGAAGATGTGGCGCAGGTAGAATTGCCTCATTGTAATCCTGATGAACCTATACGTGATATGCAAACCATAGAACAGCCAGAGTGGGTTAAGGATATGGCAGATAACCAGAAGCATTATGGTGAACCTTTGTGGCGTTATTTGAAAAATGTAGTTTATAAACGTATAGACACAGGAGAAATAATAATTGTTACCATACGCGGTGATCTTGAGGTTAACAAAGCTAAGTTGGAGAAGTTGGTCGGAGCAATAGAGTTGTTAGAGCCGGCAACAGATGATGATCTGAGGTCTATTGGTACTAAACCGGGCTTTGTTCACGCTTGGGGTTTGCAAGCCACTTACGTGGCTGATAATTCCCTGAAGACAGTCACGAATTTTATTGGTGGTCAAAAAACTGAAAGTACCGACACTACTTTTGTTAATTATGGTCGGGACTTTTCTCACCCCATAGAAGCTGATGTAGTGTTGGCTAAACCTGGTCAAATCAATAGTGATGTGAAAAAAATAAGTCTAAGGCGGGGAATTGAGGTGGGTAATATATTTCAGTTAGGTACTCATTATACTGATAAAATGCAGGGCGCTACTTTTCGTGATAAAGATGGGCAGATGAAGCCGTTTTATATGGGTTGTTACGGTATTGGAGTCGGTAGAGCTATGGCTACGGTAGTGGAGTTGTATAATGATGAAAAAGGAATTAAATGGCCTGAAAGTATTGCGCCTTTTGCAGTGCATTTGGTTTCTTTACAGAATGACGATCCAGAGATAAAAGATTGGGCTGATGGTTTGTATTCCACTTTGGTCTCAAGAGGTGTCGATGTTCTGTATGACGATCGTGAACTAAGAGCGGGGGAAAAGTTTGCTGATAGTGATCTTTTAGGTATACCAATAAGAATCGTGGCGGGTCGTAAGGCAAAAGAACAAAAAAAGTATGAAGTGGTATATCGTTCAAGTGGAGAATTGTTTTATTGGAGTGAGGAAGAGTTGTTGAATAATCTCTTGGGCGGTTAAAGATTTTATTTTGTAAACTATGTCAGTCGTTTTTGAAAGGGATTTACTAGACTTGTCTTTGAACCTGACCCAGCCCTAGTTTCCGTTATAATTTATACTCTATCGTAGATTACTAAAACCGGTTTGATTCATAGTATTAATAATAAATAAATAATTTCAGAAACTAGGGCTGGGCTGGGTTCAGGGGGTGATTCCCCGAGCGTTAATGTTTCGTACGTTTGACGGTAGGGAAAGCGAGGCGGACGTTACGCCAGTTTTTACTCTTTTCTAACTTCATAGTAGAATGGTCTGGTTATGGCAAATTTTGGTCGTTATGTTGATTACGGATTGGGACTTTTTTCTACTGATATAGGTATAGATTTGGGAACCGCAAATGTGTTGGTTTACGTGAAGGGTAAGGGGGTTATTATTAATGAACCGACGGTAGTAGCTCTAAATAAGAAAACCGGTCAGTTGGTAGCTGTAGGAAATGAAGCTAAGACAATGTTGGGGAGAACACCTGCTCACATAGAAGTGGTTAGGCCATTGACTGACGGGGTGATATCTGATTTTGAAGTAACCGAGGAAATGCTTGCTCACCTTATTTCCAGAGTCAGGTCAGAGTCTCGTTCACTGATTGCTCCAAGGGTTTTGGTCGGGGTGCCTTCGGGTATAACTAATGTACAAATGCGTGCCGCTCGTGATGCAGCTAAGAATGCAGGTGCGCGTGATGTGTTCTTGATAGAGGAACCTATGGCGGCCGCCATTGGCGCAAAGTTACCAATAACTAAGGCGGTTGGTAATATGGTTATAGACATAGGCGGTGGTACTACTGACATTGCGGTTATTTCTTTGGGAGGAATAGTGGTGGCAAAAAATTTACGTGTCGCGGGTGACCACCTAAACGCCATTATAATAAGTTATGTACGTGATCAGTTTAAAGTATTGATAGGTGACAAAACCGCTGAAGAAGCAAAGATATTACTTGCTTCGGTTGAAGAATACGATAGTGATAAAGAAGTGGTGGTACGCGGTCGTGATGTTGTAACAGGTCTTCCTAAGGAGGTGGTGATCACGGACTCAGATGTACGTAATGCCATTTCGCATTCTGTAGATTCAATTGTTGACTCGGTGCGTGATGTTCTGGAACAAACACCACCTGAGGTTTTGGCCGACATAATGCAAAGAGGGATAAATTTATCCGGTGGTGGGGCACTTATACCCGGTCTAGCACCGCTTTTAGTAGATTTGATGCAGGTTCCTGTACACGTTGTGCCCGATCCTTTACGGGCTGTGGTGCGTGGTATAGGTATAGTTTTGGAAGATATACCAAATTATGAGGAAATTCTTATTGACAACGAGGGGGAATTATCGCCACACCTCGCATAAAAAAAGAGTCTGGGCCTTAATGGTCGTGGGTTTAATATTAATTTTTTTATTAGTAGTCACTCCAATCATAATGGCTACTATAGCTTCTTTGGCTGTTACACCGGTTATGAAAGTGCGGTCATGGTTTACTGACTCTTCTGCCAGTTTGCCGGTTTATTTGCGAGAAAGAAATGAATTGTTAACTGAGATGAATACTCTACGTTCACAGTTGGTAGCCGCTGAAATGGAGACCCCTATAATCCAAACCTTGCTTAAAGAAAATAAAGAACTCAGAGCCTTGCTTGGGTATGAATCAGAAGATCGTATTCTGGCTAGTGTGATAGCTAGACCGGGTCACCTGCCTAATGATGTATTGATGCTGGATAGAGGTAAGAGGCACGGGGTTTTTGAAGACGCACCTGTTTTTATTGGTGATCACGTGGTAATAGGTAAAATAGTTAAGTCTACACCTTTCAGTTCATTGGTTAAATTGATTAGTTCTCCCGGTTACGAAAGCACCGTTTTTGTATTAGGTCCAGATATATTTACAACGGCTATAGGGGTGGGTGGGGGTCAGGTGCGCATAGGTGTCCCGCAGGGTATACCGATCTCAGTCGGCGATCCGGTACTAACACCGGTAGTTAGGTCAGGTATCTATGGGTCGATAAGTCATATACAGACCTCTCCTACTCAGCCGGAACAATATGGTTTTGTCTCAACTGATATACCGCTTTCCAGTTTACGCTTTGTGGCTGTAGGTTCGACACCACTTGTTCCTATAAGTTTTAAAGATGCTGAAGTGATTGTGACTGAACAAAGAAAAAATTTGTTTTCTATTCCGGTTCCTGAGGACATTTTGGTTGATATACCGGAAGAGGACTTGAACAATATTGATGGCTTGCTATTAGAAACCGCCACCTCAACTGACGAGGTTGTTAGTGATGATTTAGATTAGGGGTTATGAAAAGGTTTTTTCTTGCAACGTTATTGATATATTTTGGCATAGTGGGTCCGTTGTCGGTATTCATAATTCTCGGTGTTCTATATTCGCTAATTTATAGAGGTTATGAGTTGTTGTTTGTGGGAGCTGTTATTGATGGTTATTATGGACTTAGTTTGTGGCCAATTTACACTACAGTTATATTGTTTGTTGTGTGCGGTCTGGAGTTATTGAAACCGTATCTTTTGTTTTATAATAATTAGGTCTATTTATGTGGTCAAAGACAAATAAAGATAAACAAAGTGGTTCGGGGGTCTCATTTGAGGAGATACTGCTTGATTCTTCAAATTTACCGTCATTTGATCAAAATCGCTTGGAAGGGCGAATGGAGTTACCGATTGCAAATAAAAATATATATTTTGTCGGTGTAGTGTTTTTGTTAATAGCTATATGGTTTGTGGGTAAGTTGTTTAATCTGCAAGTGATTGAAGGTGCTTACTTTAATAACATAAGTGAAAATAATAGCCTAGATCGCTCTACAATAATTGCAGAAAGAGGGGTTTTGAAAGATAGAAATGGGGAAATGTTGGCGTGGAATGCTACTGATAGGACTGATCGTTTCGGGTTTCCTATGCGTGCTTATTCAAGGCGAAATGGTTTGGGTCAAGTGGTTGGTTATGTCAGTTATCCTCAAAAAGATCGTTTCGGTTTTTATTTCAGAACTGAATATTTAGGAATAAGTGGCGCTGAAGCGGTTTTTAATGATGTATTGCAAGGTAGGAATGGGTATAAATTCAGAGAAACAAATGCTTTAGGTGAGGTAGTGGGTCAACATGTGATTGAAAATCCTGAAGCCGGTAAGCCAAAAAAATTATCAATTGATGCCAATTTATCAGAAGCCATGTTTGATCTCATAGCGACTTCTACTGTGCAAGCGGGGTTTCGTAGCGGAGCCGGGGCTATAATGGACGTAAAAACCGGTGAATTGATCGCTTTAGCAAGTTTCCCGTCATTTGATCCTGAAGTAATGGCTGACGGAGTTGATCGTGAAAGGATTGCCAAATATAATGAAGACGAAAGGTTTCCTTTTTTGAATAAAGTTTATGGTGGTGTTTACACACCCGGGTCGGTTGTCAAACCTTTCGTAGCTTACGCGGCTCTGGAAGAAGGAGTGATTGATCCTGATAAGGTTATTGTTAGCACCGGAGAGATAATTATACCTAACCCGTTTAACCCCAGTCAGCCAGCTCGTTTTACAGATTGGAGACCACATGGCAGGGTGGATATGCGAAAAGCTATAGCTTTTTCATCAAATATTTATTTTTATTATGTAAGTGGAGGCTATGGGACTCAAGACGGTATGGGTATTATGGCAATGCATCGCTATTTTGATAAGTTTGGTTTTGGTCAAAGGACAGGCATCTCTTTTGATAATGAACAACAAGGTGCTGTGCCAAATCCGGATTGGAAAAAAGAGGTTTTTGATGAGGCTTGGCGTTTGGGAGATACTTATCTGACATCTATAGGTCAGTTTGGCTTTCAAACAACACCACTGCAGGTTTTAAGAGCTTATGCCGCTTTAGCAAATGGTGGTTTGATGCTTACCCCGCATGTTGAGTTTGGTAAATATGGCAACTACGAAAAACTAGATCTCAACCATAATAGTTTGCAGGTGGTGAGAGAAGGAATGAGAATGGCAACCAATTACCCCGGAGGTACGGCCAGACCACTGGAGCGCAATGATGTGGCGATAGCCGCTAAGTCTGGTACGGCTGAGGTGGGTGCCGGCAATGCGTATGTAAACTCTTGGGTAGCTGGTTATTTTCCTTATGAAGAGCCCAAGTATGCTTTTGTACTTATGATGGACAGAGCTCCCAGAGAAAACACTTTAGGTGCTACTCGTATCATGGGTGATCTGATTGAGTGGATGAGTGTGAACACTCCCGAGTATTTGGGTTTAGAAAACTACCCTATAGATTGATTTGGTAATTTTGTTGATATAAACGTTAGACTGATTTGTGTTTCTATTTCTGTTTTATGTCAACATGTTTATGTTTATTGTTGTTACTTAAAATCAGTGACAAATGTATAATGTGAGAATAATTATTTATAAAATCATTTTATGTCTATGCAAGTAAGGTCTTTATCGTATTTAAGGCTGTTTGGCTTTATTTTATTAACTTGTCTGGCTTTATTATTATTTTTGTTAAATAAACAGTTTGTATCTGCCAACAGTGAACAATGTCACATTTTTAATGATGCTAGCCAGGTAAGTCAGTTCGGAAACTTCGGTTCTCCGTTTTACGAAGTGGGAGATAGAAGTTTACTGGTTAAAGCCGGTTGTGTAAATAATATGGCCTCTATAGAGGTCGGTAACGGTCAAAGCAATATGTACATATTTAACACTGCGTATGTATGGAATACAAATACAAAAAAGTGGGAAAGTAG
>SKGH01000090.1 GCA_007117575.1 Candidatus Kaiserbacteria bacterium
CGAAGCGTATCGGGATACGGTGAGGACGAAGCATGGGTTTGTAGCTGAATTTTTGGTCATGACGACCCGAAACAAAGATTGTGTTGATTATTTTGTGGTGAGATCGTAGACAGGTTCTAAGTCACGGAGACCCGAAACAATCTCAGTGCTTATCATTGTTGTCAGTAAGTAGAAAACACAGTTTTTAGAAGTGAAAGATTGGTAGGTGTTTAGTATAAATTTGGCTTAAAAATCGCTATAATTTTTTGTCGTATCTTAAATAGGGTCTGAAATTATATCGGTTTTAACAAACGAGATGGTAAATAATTTACACTCGTCTTAACATTAAGTGTTTAAGCTAAATACCAAGCTGTGTTTTGATCATGTAAGTAATACTTATTGATTTTATTTATTATGGCAACTGATACTTACATGACTTAATTATTTAAAAAAATTTATAAATATGATACAAAACAATAAAAATACAAACGTGGTTGATATGGAAGCTCTGGAAGCCATTATCGGTTTCAATTTTAAAGACAAAAACCATTTACTTTCCGCTATTACTCATCGTTCTTATCTTAATGAGCATAGAGAAGCAAAACAAGATCATAACGAAAGGCTGGAATTTCTTGGAGATGCGGTATTGGAGTTAGTTATAACGGATTATCTTTTTCATAAATATTCAAACAAACCGGAGGGAGAACTGACGGCTATTAGAGCCGCTTTGGTAAATACGGTTTCTTTGTCTTCCGCGTCTGAATCATTGGGTATCAATCCTTTTCTTTTGATGTCAAAAGGGGAGGCGCGTGATACCGGTAGAGCGAGACAGTATATACTCGCCAATGCCTATGAGGCGATAGTGGGGTCCTTGTATGTGGATCAGGGTTATGGATCCGCTAAAGACTTTATCGCCAAAACATTGTTCGACAGAACTGCCGATATTGTTGAAAAACGTTTGTGGCAAGATGCAAAAAGTCGTTTTCAGGAATTGTCTCAGGAGCACGTGGGTGTCACTCCTACGTATCAAACTTTAAATCAAGAAGGTCCCGACCACGACAGAGTCTTTACCGTTGGTGTCTTTTTGGGGAAGCAAAAAGTTACAGAGGGTCGCGGTCGTTCGAAGCAGGAAGCGGAACAAGTAGCTGCTATGGAGGCCGTTAAAGTTAAAAAATGGGCTGATTGACCTGACTCTGTGCTTGGTTGAAGGTTAATTTGTTCCAGGCGCCTTATTTGCACAACCCATTGCGGTGATGTGTTTCATTTGTGTGTTAATATGAAAAAGTCTTATGGGTAAATGGTCGGGTCATGGAGTTTTTAAGGTTAGTTAGAAAAGTCATGATTTACGCGTTTCTGATGAAGTTCGAGGCGTTGAGGAGCGAAAACCAGAGGCGTACTTGGTGGTACGATGAAAGGTTTGAGTGACGAAAGCAACAAAGAAATTCGCCAAACGCGTAAGTCCTGAAAGTGTTAAAAATGTATAAGTATTTCACACACTCTTTTTATCCGGTTTGCATCATAATACTTTAATCTGGATCATAAACATGCTCTTATCACAGTTAACAGTCTCCGGTTTTAAATCTTTTGCCAAGAAAAGTGAGCTAGAGTTCTCAGTCCCTATTACTGCCATTGTTGGACCTAATGGCTCCGGAAAGTCTAATATAGCTGAAGCGTTTAGATTTGTTTTAGGTGAGCAATCTTTGCGTGCTTTGCGGGGCAGGAAAGGGGAAGACCTTATTTTTAATGGGACAGCTAGCGTGGTACGCAGTAACAGAGCAAGTGCCGGTATTGTTTTCGATAACACAAATAAACTTTTTTCACTTGATGTTGATCAAATAACCATTGAACGTACTGTACATCGAGATGGTCAGAATGAATATTGCATAAATGGCAGTCGGGTTCGTCTTAAGGAAGTTCATGAGTTATTGGCAGAGGCCAATATTGGCTCTACCGGACATCATATAATTTCGCAGGGTGAGGCAGACCGTATTTTGACCGCTAACGCAAAGGCTCGTCGGGAGATGGTTGAGGACGCCTTAGGTTTGAAGGTCTATCAATATAAAAAAGCTGACGCTTTAAAAAAATTGAAAAAGACCAAGCAAAACATTGAACAAGTGCAGTCTTTAAGACGTGAAGTGGCGCCTCATAAGCAGTATTTGGAAAGGCAACTGAAAAAACTGGAGCGAGGTATTAAGTTACGCGCGGAGCTACAGTCCACTTATTTGGAATATTTGAAAAGAGAAGACATTTACTTGGCTTTTCATAATGATCGTCTGTTAAAAGCAAAAGATGTTGCTTCCAAGAAATTAAAAGAGGTTACCGGTCAATTGAGTAAAATCGAAAAGGATCTGGAAAGCATAGTGGACGATGAAAGATCGGCTTTGATAAATAGTCTAAATGAGCTGGAAAAGGAGTGGAGACAGATAAGGGAAGAAAAACAAAAATATACTCTTGAGTGCGGAAAAAAACAGGGTCAGATAGATTTCTTAAATAAGAGAATTGCTGATATAGCTGAGATAAATAAAGACCCTAAAACCGGTCAAGCTATAGAGTTTTCAAAGGTCGAAGGTTTAGTGGATAAATTGAGTAAAGATATAGAAAAAGCGGTTTCCAGTGACCAAGTTTCAGTCTTGCGTCGAGCTTTGCAAGACGTGGCGCATACAGTCGGCCGTTTTTTGGAGTCATTTAGAGGTTCGTCTGTTGTTTCAGACGAGTCTGAAAAACAAGCTGTCTCGGTGGCGGTTAAAGAATTGGAAGAGATGAATAAGCAAGTGGATAAATTGGTAGAGAGGGAGGTAAAAAAGGAAAAAGAAATCAAAGACATTCGCGATCAAATAGAATCAAGAAGAGATGAAAAAGAGCAGGTGCGTGCTAAACAGTTAGAGCTTGTGTCTTTAGTGCAGTCACATAAAAGAGATTTGGAGAAGTTAGAGTATGAGTACTCGGTTATAGATAGAGATAGAACGGAGTTTAAGAGGGAATTGCAAGAGGCTGTTGCTCTTTTAGGCAGGTTGGTGTCTTTATATTATGAACACAAAATAGAAGTCAAAGGGGAGGCGGTGTCGGTAGAAGACATAGTAGAGGAAGATAGAACCGTACAGTACGAAAGAAGGCGTTCTTTGGACAAGCTTAAGATACGTATGGAGGAAGTGGGTGGGGTGGATCAGTCTGTAGAAAAGGAATACAAAGATGTTTGTGAGCGTGATGATTTTTTGGCACGTGAAATAAACGATCTAGAGCGGTCTGTTAAAAAGTTGGAAACTTTAATAGAAGAGTTAAGTACCCAATTGAATGAACAATTTTCTCTTGGTATAGACAAAATAGGTCTAGAGTTCAATAAGTTTTTTGCTCTTATGTTTGGAGGTGGACAGGCTGGCTTGCGGGTTATAGAGATAAGTAAAAAATCCGGCAGTGACAGTATTGAAATGGAGGGTGAGTCTCTTGAGGAAGTTCCTGATGAAACAGAGTCCGGTATAGAGATAGATGTACAATTGCCAAACAAACGAGTGCGAGGTTTGGAGATGCTTTCGGGGGGTGAAAGGGCTTTAACCAGTATCGCTCTCATTTTTGCCATGAGTCAGGTTAATCCACCACCATTTATCATCCTTGATGAGACCGACGCGGCTTTAGATGAAGCTAATAGTCGGCGTTACGGTGACATGATAGAGGCTCTTTCAGAGCGGTCTCAGCTTATATTGATCACACACAATCGGGAGACCATGAGTCGTGCCGGTGTCTTGTATGGGGTAACTATGAGTGGTGACGGGGTGTCTAAACTTTTGTCGGTGAAATTTGACGATGCGGTGGCGGTTGCCAAGTAAAGATGTGATTTATTAACGAAGCTGATTCAGGCAGTGTCAGGAATTACGCGTTTGGCGAATTTCTTTGTTGCTTTCGTCACTCAAACCGTTCATCGTACCACCAAGTACGCCTCACCCGGCTATAGTTCCGGTAAACATTTATTACTAACGTAATAAACCATAATCGTTTTAGTCAGTCACGAAAGAATATAAATGATCACGGAAACCGGGGCTGGGTCAGTGCCTCGAACTTCATCAGAAACGCGTAAGTCATGAGTGTCTCAAACTAAAGAAGAGCGAAGTCTAACTGCCGTGCCTCAAGGTCCGCTTTTATAAGCTTAACGCGCACCTCATCTCCCAGAGTGAAGGTGTTACCGGTACGTTGACCTTTTATGTGGAATTTAGAAGCGTGGTGGGTAAAAAAGTCCTGTCTCATACTTGATAATCTCACCATACCTTCCGCTTGCGTTTCCTTTTCTTGCACGTATATACCCCAATCGGTAACGCCGGTTATCACACCATCAAAAACTTGACCAACTTTATCAAGCATAAACTCAACTTGTTTATATTTAATGGACTCCCTTTCCGCTCTTACTGCCTCTACTTCTTTTTCAGAACATTGAACGGCCAGTTTTTCGTAACGGGCTACCTCTTTTCCGCTGATGGGGTAGTTGTCTAAGTGTTTGCGTAACAGGCGGTGTACCATAAGATCGGGATAGCGACGTATGGGAGAAGTGAAATGAGTGTAGTACTTAAAAGCCAGACCGAAGTGACCGATATTTTTTGTTGAATAAACAGCCTTGGCCATGGAACGGATAGTAGCGGTCTTGATCAGGTTCTCTTCCGGTTTGCCGGTTATTTCTTCTAATAGATTGTTTATGTTTTTAGCACTAACCGTACCTTTTTCAGTTTTGAATTCGTAGCCCAGAGCGTGGATGAAAATGGCCAATTCTTCTATGCGATCAGGATCAGGCGCGTCATGCACTCTGTAAATAAAGGCCGCGTCTCTACCTCTGCTTTTAGCCAGTTTGTAAATATGTTTAGAAACTCTTTGGTTGGCAAGTAGCATGTAGTCTTCTATCATCATCATCGTTTCGGTACGTTCCTTGGTGTAAGCTTTGATCGGTTTACCTTTTTCATCCAACTCAAACCTCACTTCAGGTTGTTCGAAGGCAATAGCTCCCGATTTGTAGCGTTTGTCGCGAAGTTTTCGACTATGTTTCATTAAAAGGTCAAGTTGTGGGAAATAGTCTCCTTTTTGATTATCAATGATTTTTTGCGCTTCCTCATAACTGAAGCGGTGGTCTGAATGGATAATGGTTTGTCCATACCATTCATCAACGATCTTACTTTCATTGTTTAGTGTAAAGACGGCTGAAAAAGCCAAACGGTCTTCCTTGGGTTTTAAGGAGCATAGGTCGTTAGACAGTATTTCCGGCAACATGGGGATCACTCTATCGACAAGATAAATAGAAGTCCCTCTTTCTCTTGCTTCGTTGTCTATAGGGTCATTTGGGGTGACATAGTAAGAAACATCGGCAATGTGAATTCCAATCTCAACCTGTCCGTCGGGTAAGTTTTGTACAGATAGAGCGTCATCAAAATCTTTCGCGTCGGCGGGATCGATAGTAAAGGTGACTCGGTCTCTGAAATCAAGACGTGTGGGGCTGTGTCCTGTTGTGTCCGCTTTGGCATTGGTAAATATTTGATCACGTTTTTCGTGAAGTTTTTGAGCCATGATAGACACTTCAGGGGGAAAATTTTCAGCAAATCCACCGGCTTTTATTATGGCTTGCATTTCGGTCTCATGTTCTCCGGCCTTGCCTATAACCTCGACTATTTTCGCGGTTGGTAGAGAGAGAGGTTTTGCCTCCCAGTCGGTAATTTTGACTGCCACTTTCATACCCACCTTGTCTTTGTCGATATTAGGTAATATCGGTTTAATGTGTATGCGATGGTTGTCCGGTTTTAAAAACAGGGGACCGTTAGGGGTTTCACTTTTTATAACTACGCCTACAATTTTTTCGTGATTGCTTTCAATCACCCGCAAAACTCTACCGGTCTGTCGGTCTTCTGATGTATTTTCGGTTAATTCTATTTCGACTATATCACCATCTAAAGCATGTCCCAGTGAGTCGTTGGGTATCAATATGTCTTGATCTGAGTCGGGTAGGGAAAAAAACCCCACTCCCTTACCACGTACCATCAATACTCCTTCGTGTGTTTTAGATATCATGTTTGTAAATAAATCCGTTAGTCATTTTGACTTAAGTATATTATGATAATTATGGTGAGTCTAACAGAGTCTTTTGCTATAGACAAATCAAAGTCCTAAAATAGATAACTATCTCACCACCGTGTGTAAGCGATGAGTTTTATGGAGGTGTTTGATGTCTAAGAAAAGTACTAGTCGTAATGATGAGTCAATTTGTCACTTTTGCAGTGCGGTAAGAATGGCACATCAGGTTGATTTGCATAGCATAGATGGTAAGGTGCGAGCTTTTTGTCGCGATCGACAATGCCACCGGCTATATCTCATTTTTATATCAGAAGACGGTGAAGATGCCAGAGGTGTAGGGAGAACTAAGGGTGCTGAGAAAAAAAGATAAACATAACCCCGTTAAGACCTTCGTTATGTGCGCGTGCGGAGGTCTTTATTTTTTCCGGTTTTTAGAAACTGCTTGAAGTCTCAACGAGGTCCAAAGTGACCAAAAATTCAAGCGAAAACCTGTGCTGGAGTCCGAAGCGTATCGGGATACGGTGAGGACGAAGCATGGGTTTGTAGCTGAATTTTTGGTCATGACGACCCGAAAC
>SKGH01000083.1 GCA_007117575.1 Candidatus Kaiserbacteria bacterium
ATTCGCCAAACGCGTAAGTCATGAATTTGTTAATATGATAATAATATATGTCTTATAAATATAAAAAACCGCTCGGATAATTATATCCGAAACGGTTTTTTTAATTGGATAAGAAACGCAAACTATTTAACCGCTTCCTTGAGGGCTTTTGCTGGACGGAATTTAGGTACTCGCATGGCTGGTACATCTATTGATTCGCCAGTGCGTGGGTTGCGAGCGGTGCGCGCCTCTCTGTGTTTGGTAGAAAATATACCAAGACCAGCTATGGAAACTTCCTGACCGGCTATTAGTGAGTCAGATATACTGCTGATTATAACCTCAACAGCACGTTCGGCCTCGCTTTTAGTTATGTCTAATTCGTCGTGCACTTTATTTATTATGTCTGCTTTGTTCATAAAAATTTGTTGAATTAATTTTTTGACAATAATGTCTTTTTTGTTTTTCTAAACTGTTTGTTAAACAAATAAGCTGAAAAATTTTGGCTACCTGATAATTTTTTGTCGATTGGTTTTAACGACGATACGCCTTTATAATGGCTTAAAATCATTATATATCAAGGTTCATGCTCTGCAATGTCTTGTTAAATTTTTAAAGTATGTTCTAATGTTTTTAACGATCTTATTTCATGGGTAAGGAAATCATATTATTTAAATTTTAAATAAGCCCAAGTCTTATGTTAGAGTATGTGACACATTATGAATGTAAAAGAAAACAAGATAAAAAAAATTGGTATCATGGGTGCGTATGGAAGTTTTTCCGAACAAGCCTGTCAGCAGTATATCTCAAAGAAAAATGTAGATAACGTCGAAGTGGTACCACTTATTTCAGCAGAGAAAGTACTTTCCTCTTTAGAGAAGGGTGGTGTTGATTTAGGTCTATTTCCCATAGAAAACTCTAATGGTGGAATTGTAATAGAGGCGGTTTATGCCATGGCCAAATATCGTTTTAGTGTTATTGATATGTTTGAGTTTGATGTCCATCATACGTTATTGGTCAAGCCTGGGACGGTTGCTTCACATATAACCACCATATGTTCACATGATCAGGCGCTTAAACAGTGTCGTATGTATCTAAAACGCATCTGGCCTGATGTTGACCTTAAACCGTATTCTGATACTGCTGAAGCGGCAAAAGATCTGGCAAACGGTGTTTTGCCAAACAGTACTGCTGTTATAGCCCCCAGATTATGTGCCGAATTATTTAATCTATCCATCATAGAAGATTCTATTCAGGATCTAAAATTCAACTACACAACTTTCCTTGTGGTTGAGAGTCTTAATGATAATTGATCAAATGCAAATATATAATCTTGGGGTTGAACAAACTAGTAAGCGTATTTTAATGTTTATCTTGCGTAAGTTACAGAGCGAGTTTCTCTTATAACGTGTACTTTGATTTCCCCGGGGTAACGTAGTTGTGCTTCTATTTCTCCGGCTATCATGTTTGCTAAATTAAGCGCCTCAAGGTCATTGAGTTTAACCGGGTTCACAATTATTCTTATCTCCCTTCCAGAAGCTATGGCAAAAGCTTGCTCCACGCCGGCCATACTGGTTGCGATTGCCTCTAGATCTCCCAGTCTCTTTATATATTGTTCTACTGAATCATGTCTGGCTCCCGGTCTTCCGCCTGAAATGGAGTCTGCCACTTGTACAATAATTGATTCAGCTGTTTCGTATGGGTACTCTTCGTGATGGGCTCGCATGGCTAAGATAACTTTTTCATCTACATTGTATTTACGTAATATACGCATACCTATTTCCACGTGTGTACCGGGCATCTCGTGACTGACTGTTTTTCCTATATCGTGAAGTAGGGCACCGGCACGGGCAACGGCTACATCAGCTCCAACTTCAGTAGCCAATATGGCCGCCAGGTTTGCCATTTCGACTGAGTGCCAAAGAACATTTTGTCCATAACTTGTACGAAAATGAAGTCTACCTAATATGACAACCAAGTCCGGGTGTAAATTTGGTACCTGAGCTTCAAAAGTTGCCTTTTCACCCATTTGCTTTATTAAACTAGCAACTTCGTGTTTTGATACTTCGACACATTCTTCTATTTTAGCCGGTTGGATACGTCCGTCTTTTAATAATGTTTCCATGGCACTACGGGCAATTTCACGACGAATGGGGTCAAAAGAGGATAGAGTTATATATCCGGGAACATCATCTATCAATACATCGACACCTGTAATTCGTTCAAAGGCACGTACGTTTCTACCTTCTTTTCCAATTATCTTTCCCTTAATCTCATCGTTAGGTAGCTCAATTGAGGTGGTCATAAAGTTGGTAGGGAATGAGTTACCCAAACGATGAATCGCAGACAGCAGTATATTTTGTGCTTTTTGAGCAAATATTTCTTCACCAGTTTGAGTCAGTTTTATCAGTCGGTTGTTTAGGGCTTCCTGCTGTTCGGTTTCTATCTTGGTTACTAATTCTTTGTATGCCTCTTGTTTAGTCATGCCCGCAATTTTTTCCACTTCCGCTTCCATTTCCACCTTTTTACTCATTAGCTCATTTTCCTTTTGGCCGATTTCATTTAGTTGTTGTTGTATTTTTTTTCTTTCCAAATCTATCGCGCTTTGTCTTTCATCAAGTAAATCTTCTCTTTTTTCTAACTTTACCTCTTTGTGTTTTAACCCTTCGGCCTGTTCACTCATTTCCTTTTTACCTTCAGCAATAATCGCCTCCGCCTTTTTTTCAGCTTTTTCTGTAAGTTCTAAAGCATTTTTCTCCGCGTCTAGTATTTTTTCTTTGATCTTCAGTTCCACGGAGTTCTTGTCCGAGAGAGCTCTTAAGTAGCGTAGGTAGTAGCCTACGCTTATTCCAAGAGCTAGGGTTGCCACGCATAATAAAATAATGGTTTGAATGGACATGTTACTGGTAATATTTATGGTGAAGTATAATTATGTTGCTTGTCTAAACTGGTGCTAATTTTTAAGATTTAAATTTTTCTTAATAAAAAGGTGATGGTTTGAGTGTATTTGTGTCAATCATAATAATTATGAGAATAAAGGGAATATATAACTCGCGTTCATATTAAGTACGTTGGTGCGTAACTTTAACCCAACTCTATAAAAGTAAACATCTTTTGGAAATTAATTGTTACGCAACAGTAGTTAAATGCCAGTTTATATTCTAGTAGGAAGATAACTCAATAGTGATTATTTGTGAATCTCGTCTATTATTCCGTATTTCTTGGCTTCAAGGGCGTCCATGAAGAAGTCACGATCGGTATCTTTTTCTATGCGAGACAAAGATTGTCCGGTAGCTTTTGCCAACATCTTGTTTAAACGGTCACGAGTTTTCAAAATATGTTTTGCGGTTATTTCTATATCACTGGCCTGACCCTGTATCCCACCCCACGGCTGATGTATCATAACTTCAGCGTTGGAAAGAGCATATCTTTTATTTTTTGCTCCCTGAGAGAGGATTATGGAACCCATAGAGGCGGCTAAGCCTACGCATACCGTACTGACTTCAGGTTTGATGTGGTGCATTGTATCAACTATAGCCAGTCCGGCAGTGACACTTCCGCCCGGACTATTTACGTATAGGGAAATATCTTTTTTTGGGTCTTCCGCTTCCAGAAATAATAACTGAGCCACTACCAAGTTTGCCATATGGTCTTCTATAGCACCGGTAACAAAGATTATTCTTTCTTTTAGCAGTCTTGAATAGATATCAAACGCTCGTTCTCCACCTTGGGTTTTTTCTATCACCATTGGTACCAAGATGTTTTTTATGTCTAAATTTTTATTCATGTTGTAGATATGTTTTTATTAATGTTTGTTTGAGTAGTTTCAGGTCAGTGGATATTTAAAGCATGTCGATTATAATCTTTTATATTTCTATCTTTTTACTCAAACTAACTATGTAACTGTATCAAAAACTTAGAATATAAGGAAATATATTTCGTTAATTATGGTACTTAAGCACTTTGCTTTATTTTACCGTAAACGGTTTGAGTGTGAACGGTAACAGAAAAATGCACTACACGTAAGTCTAAATAGCAAGCAATGTCTTGTAAACTTTAATAATTCTGCTTAAAATCACACCACCTCGTTTTAGTTGTATTTTTGGCAAAAAAGAATTTACATGTAATGTCCCGTACTTTTTTGTGACAGTTTATAAAGATTCAAGCTTACGCATGACTTCTTCATTTCTAAGTACGCTGTGAACATAAGTTTTTATTTTCTCCGGATCAGCATCTTTATGTTCTTTCATTATAGATTCCACATTCCTATTTACTAGTGATTCCTCAGGTTCTATGTTATCGGTTTGGGCTATTTGGTTTAGTATTAGTTGAAGAGTAGCTCTTTTAATGGCTAGTGGCCTCCATTCCTTTATCAGGTCATCTTTAGTTTTTTTAGCATGGGATAGATAATCATCCATAGACAAGTTTGCACGCTTTAAATCGTCCTGCATTTGTCCGAAAATCTGTTCTAATTCAAACTGCACCAAAACTTCAGGAGTTTCCACTTCACATTTATCCATTATTTGGTCAGTTATCTTGGCTCTGTGCTTGGACTGCTCATTGTTGGTTTTTTCTATCAACAAATGTTTACGTAGCTTATTTTTAAAATCTTCTACTGACAGAAATTGATTTTCTGACCCCAGACTTTTCACATATTCGTCAGTCAATTCCGGCAACTCATCATCTTTTTTATCTATAGTATCCGGAGTAGGTAGTTCAGTCACCTCGTTGCTGTCCAAAGAACTTTGAGATTTTTTTAGAGACTTCTCATATTCTAATTTTTGTTTCATTATTTCTTTTATTTGAGCATCTAACTCCTCATCAGACACCACCGTTTCTTTTCTTTCTTTGTTTATTTCTTCAGCTATTTTTTTATAGTCCGGCAGTTTTACTTCGGGCATCACGGCGGTGGTAATGGTAAAACCA
Organism: Candidatus Kaiserbacteria bacterium; assembly: GCA_007117575.1. GTDB lineage: Bacteria > Patescibacteriota > Minisyncoccia > Phycocordibacterales > UBA918 > OLB19. The sequence continues at coordinate 4,903 of SKGH01000083.1, forward strand.
AACGGGTTGTTAGTGGCTAGTTTGGTAACAGATATTTGTGGTTGACCGATAGCGTCTATTTTATGTTTTGATAAGATCTCAGGATATATTTTTGACAAGGCCATTTCAGCCATATCGTTAAGTATGGTCATTTCACCGACTTTTTCTATAATGACTTTTTCCGGTATGTGACCGGGTCTAAAGCCGTCAATTTTAAGATTACTGCCAATTCGGGAGACTGCTTTAGAGCGAAATTTTTGAAGATATTCGTAAGGTATCTCTCCGGTTATTGTAAGTTGTGAGCCGGGTTGGCTGTTTACCGAATATGTGTCTATCCAATCCATAGTATATAGTTAAATTTTAGTATTATTTGTAATTTGGCAAAATTCTTATTTACATAAATGACATTTAAGAGTATCAATGTTTTATTTATCTTAAATAAAAACAGCACTCACTCTTACCAAAGGTCAATTTATTTCAAAGCATTAGCTCTATTAAACTTTTCGTTCGTAGTGTACTCGCCTACAATGAAAATGCAACACCTTTTGTATGGTAAAGGTATTAGAGTAACAAGAAAGTAGGTGGTACTTCGTTTTAAATATCCGGCCCAACTTCTGGTATTTCTGAGTAATCTTCCAATTGGTCGCTTGTGCTATCTTCCGCGTCATTTGTTGTTGTAGACACTTCATTATCAATAGTTCTCAAAACCTCTGGCTTTTCTACGTCATCTGTGGGTTTTGTGGTTTCATAGCTATTGTCTTTTTCATCTTAAATCGACCGGTTGGGTATTTGTTGTTTGTCCATTTTCAGTTATTGTTGCTGCGTTTAGATTGAGATACCAAAGGTAAAGACCTCCCAGTAGGCAGGTGAGTAAAAAGATTAATATAATGATTATTAGAAAGGTTTTAAACCAATTATCATCATCACTTACGTTTTGAATTTTACTGAAAGACTCTTCGGGCATTTTCAATTCATCATCCGGGATATAAGGGACTGTTTCAGACTCGTTATTGTCCCCACCTACCCCTTCTTTTGTTTTGTTGTTTATGTCCATAATGTTGGCAAAAATCTATTTTTTATTAGAAAAAGACCGGTAACTTTATGTGTTTAAGAATAACATACTAAAACACGATAAGTGTAAGTTATTCATCTTAATACACATAATCATAAACCCGATCACAATAAATTGGATCGGGTTTATTCACATAATCCTTGTTAGTACAGTTTATACTTTGTGTGAATTTTTATACATTTCAACACTTTTTTCAAAAGCAGACATTGCTTTATCTTTTCCACCCCATTCACCAACTGACACCTCTTTTTGTTGTACTTTTTTATAAGTTTCAAAAAAATGTGTTATCTCTTTTTTCGTGTGTGGGTTGAGGTTTTTTAAATCTAACACCTCATCGAAGCGAGGGTCGCCGACCGGTACAGCTATGATCTTGTCATCGCGGTCACCACTGTCTATCATTTCCATGATAGCTACCGGTCTGGCTTCTACCAAAATACCCGGCATGAGTGGGTAGGTAGTTAGCAGTACTATATCCATGGCATCACCATCATCAAACAGTGTTTGTGGGACAAATCCGTAATCAAACGGATAATCTTGAGCAGAATGCATGACTCTGTCTAAAGATATGATACCTGTGTCTTTGTCTATTTCGTATTTATTTTTAGAAAATTTGGGAATTTCAATTATTACGTTCATTACTTGTTTGGTTCCTGATGGTATGTCATGTAATAAATTCATATTTTATTATTTAAGGTTTTTTAATAATCTGTAAAGATACATTTGTGGTTACTTAAAATTCTATTTTTTTTCATCAGAGTCTTCTTTTTCTTCTTTTTCTTCTATTTCTTCGGATTCTACCTGAAGAGCCTCCTCAGCCTCTTCAGGTGTGTCAATCTCATCTTCTTCATCTGTGTCTTCAGTGCGGTCGCGGTCTTCAGTACGCTCATCTTCTTGAGGTAGTTCTTCCTTAAGAGTTGAGGCATCTTCGTTTTCTAATACATCTAAATCTTTACCCAATTCGCTACTCTCAGGCGCTTCTATGGCTACCGTACCGTCTACTTCCGCTTCAGCTAATGCTTCACCTTTAGTAGACACGATATCTATTTTCCACCCCGTTAACTTAGCTGCCAGCCGTACGTTTTGACCACCTCTACCTATAGCCAAAGATTGTTGATCCGGCACAACTTCAACTACCGCGTAACCTCTGTTGTCATTTTTGTCATTAGTTGTTTCATCAGGCATTTGTTCAATGGATACAGATAGAGTTTGTGCGGGAGATAGAGAATCTTCTATGAAAGTGGCCGGATCATCTGACCATTCTATTATGTCTATTTTTTCTCCGCCAAGTTCACTCATTACGGTAGACACTCTTACACCACGTTGGCCCACCAGTGCACCTACCGGGTCAATGTGTTCGTCTTTGGCAAACACTGCCACCTTAGAACGAGAACCGGCTTCTCTGGCGATAGCTTTTATCTCCACGGCACCACTTTGCAATTCAGGGGTCTCGACTTCAAAAAGCAAGGCAAGAAAATCAGGGTGAGCTCGTGAAAGTTTTAAAAACACACCTCTGTTTGTTTCATCTACTTCGAGTAAAATTGCCCTTATTCTTTCTCCCGGTTTAAAACGTTCACCCGGTATTTGCTCATCATAGGGCATTATGCCCGTCACTCTTCCCAGATCAATGTATAAATTACCACGTTCAAAGCGTTGAACGTGTCCCATTATTATTTCACCTTGTTTTTGCCCAAACTCAGATAGAGCTGATTCTTTTTCCGCCTCTCTTATTTTTTGTATGATGACTTGTTTAGCGGTTTGGGCGGCAATGCGACCAAAATCATCTTTGTTTTCAAGGGTAAAGATCAGTTCTTCACCAGGCTGTACATCTTTTTTGATCATGCGAGCGGTGTCTATCATAATGTGTTTTTCAGGATCAAAACGAACACGCTCATCTGTGTCAGACGTTAGTTCTGAATCTGTTTGGTTGGCAGGCTGGTCAATTTCATTTATTTCATCTTCGTTTTCCGGTAGTACCATACTTTCTTCTACCACTAACTTTATTTGGTTAAATGAGGTGGTTCCGGTATTCATGTCAAAAGTCGCCCGAATTATCTGACCCCTTTTACCGTATTCTTTTTTATAGGCAGTGGCAAGCGCTTGCTCAATGGCGTCTATCATTCTTTCTCTTGGTATACCTCTTTCTTCTTCCATTTCACTCAAAACTGAGTTGATTATCTTAAGATCAAACATGTTTATTAATTATTTTTTTTAATCATCTTTAACTAATTGTCATTAGTCTCACAAAACAAAATTTCTAAAAAATTAGCGCGGACAAATGTCCGCGCGAATCAGTCGATAATTAAATAGTACATGTTTAATGATAAAAAGTCAAAGCAGGTGACAGGGGGTCAGTTGCGGGGACGTAACTTTAGAAACTGTTTGAAGTCTCACCACAAAGCGTACTTCGTTATGGTCGCTCTGCTTTCTAAGAATAAGTCTTACAAACAACATATATTGAAACCGGTTTAAGATCGTTTCGGGTTTCCGTGGCTACTCCGGACCTCGATGAGACTTCAAACAGTTTCTTAGATGTTTAAGAGCCCATCCACTAACCCTCCGAGCTCCTAAGATTGCCAAAATTCGTGACAAAAAATTGATAGAATTTTGAGCCATATCGAGATACGGTGAGAAATTATAGCGTTTTTTTGACCGAATTTTGGCAAGTGACGAGCCGGAACAAAGCAAACGAACTTATCTTATTTTTTGTGTAGGGTTAGTGGATGGGCTCTAAGGTAAATATGTTAAATTTTTAGTTATCAATAGTTTTAAACACGCTCTCTAAAACCCTACTCGTTTCGGTTAGGTATATACGTTATAATTACACAGATGATGATCCGAGGTATTTACTAAAAGCCCTTTCAATTTTTATGCATATACAAGATGATCAATTAAAACGTTTTGTGGTCGATTCAAATTTGGTGACCAAAAAAGATCTGTCTGAAGCCACTAAAAAAGCCAAGGAGTCAGAAACTTCATTAGCTGATTGTTTAGTTAATGGCGGGTATATGACCGAAGATGATTTGAGGCGTGTTGAATCATATTTGCTAGGAGTGCCATTTGTTTCACTAAAAGGAAGTAAAATAGATTTTGATATATTATCACTGATTCCAGAGCCGGTTGCTCGTAATCACAACATCATAGCTTTCAAGAAAAATGATTCTTCTTTAGAGGTGGCCATGCTTGACGTGGCCGACTTGCCGGCTATTGATTTTGTAAAGAAAAAAGTTGGGCTGAAGATTCTACCCAGGTTGACTGATTCAGAGTCCATGATAGACGCCTTGCGTCAGTATCAAAAGACACTCAAAGACGAGTTCGGTGAGTTAATTATAAAAGAAAGTTCAGTTTTAAAAACTATATCTGAAGATCCGGAAGATGGTATGTCGGAAGAGGAGTTAAAAAAGATGGCAGAGGATCTGCCGGTGGTTCGTATTGTCGATACTTTATTAAGGCATGCCATAATACAAGGAGCTTCAGACATACATATTGAGCCGATGGAAGGAGGTGTATTGGTGCGCTATCGTATTGATGGTGTTTTGCATGACGCCATGACTTTGCCGAGACACGCCGGTCCAACAATTGTGGCACGTATAAAAGTACTCTCCAGTCTCAAGTTGGATGAAAAGAGATTACCTCAAGACGGTCGTTTCAAAATGGAAATGGATGGACAGAAGGTTTCGTTTCGAGTTTCAGTTTTGCCTGTTTTTTATGGTGAAAAGGTGGTGATGAGGTTATTGAGAGAAAACAGATCCGGCTTTACTTTAGAAGGTATAGGTTTTCATGGTACATCCTTAGAGCGCTTGCAAAAGGCAATGAAACAAACCACCGGTATAATACTAGTCACAGGTCCTACCGGATCGGGTAAGACCACTTCTTTGTATACGGTACTTGATCTTCTTAATACACCGGAGGTGAACATATCTACTATCGAAGACCCGGTTGAATATCAAATGCCTCGCATAAATCAAACTCAAGTTCGTGCTGATATAGGTTTCACTTTTGCCAGCGGTCTACGTTCTTTAATGCGTCAGGATCCGGATATTATTATGGTTGGTGAGATACGTGACCAAGAGACTGCCAGTTTAGCTATAAATGCTGCTTTGACCGGGCATTTAGTTTTGGCGACCGTACATACTAATTCTGCCGCTGCCACTGTAGCTCGTCTGGTGGATATGGGTATCGAATCTTTTTTACTGGTTTCTACCTTGCGGGTGGCGGTTGGGCAACGATTGGTTCGTAAGTTGGTGCAAGATAGGCGAGAGGCATACACACTTTCATCTCATGAGAGAGACGAATTGGCTGAGCTGGCCGACCTTGATATGGTACTCAATACTTTAAAAGAAGAAGAGATCATTGATAAAAGAACTACTTGGAACAGTTTAAATTTTTATAGACCACAATCTACTTTAGGACCGGGCGAAGAAGCGTATAAGGGCCGTGTAGGTATACATGAAATACTGCCGGTCAGCGACACAATTAAAGACATAGTCATGCGAGGTGGAACAGCGGATGACATTGATAAACAAGCGCGTAAAGAAGGTATGTTAACCATGCTAGAAGACGGAATTTACAAAGCCGCCTGTGGCATAACCAGCATAGAGGAAGTTTTGAGGGTTATAAATGAGTAGATAATCAATATGGCTACTTTCACTTATGTAGGAGAAACCAAGCAAGGAAAAAAAATAACCAAGACAGTAGAGGTGAATGATCGTTTTGAGGTCTATGATATAGCTCGTCAAGAAGGTAATACGGTTATTTCCGTAACTGAGTCAAGTCAGTATTCTTGGTCAAATATTTTAAATACAAAACGCATTGAAGCTCTTATAAGTCGCGTTAAAGAGGATGAGTTGGTAATGGTTACCAGAAACCTTGGCTCCATGTTAGCTGCCGGTTTGGCCTTGTCAAGGGCATTGTCAGTAATAGAAAGACAGACAAAGAACCCGCGTTTAAAAATAGTTGTTAATGACGTACGAGAGCGTGTAAATAAAGGGTCCACTTTCCATGATGCGTTGTCCGCTCACCCTAAAGAATTTAATGATCTATACATAGCCATGGTTACCGCTGGAGAAGAGAGCGGTAATTTATCGGTTACTCTGCAGACCTTGAGTAAACAGATGCAACAGACATCCGCATTGAAAAAAAAGATAAAGGGGGCAATGATCTATCCATCAATTGTTATCGCGATTCTTATAGGTATCGGTTATCTCATGATGATATTTGTTATGCCTGCCATAACTGACACTTTTAGGGAGATGGATATGGATCTACCGGCAACAACACAACTGCTCATGAATATCAGCGATTTTATGGTCACTTATACTCTTCTAAGTGTTGCCGGTTTGGTAGGTTTTGTAGCATTAGTGATTTTTTTCTTACGTACTTATATTGGAAAGCGGTTTAGTTCTTATGTAATTCCTCGTTTACCAATGATCGGCTTGCTGGCTAAGGAGGTGAATGCAGCTCGTAGCGCCAGAACATTGTCTTCATTACTATCTTCCGGGGTTGATGTGATACGGGCTATATTGATAACTAGAGATGTGGTACAGAACCTTTATTATAAAGACATACTTAGTGAAGTGGCTAAGCGAGTGGAAAAGGGTACCCCACTTTCTGAAGTATTTATTGAGCGTGATGATTTGTATCCGGTTTTAGTAGGTGAGATGATTTTAGTAGGTGAGGAGACGGGTAATATATCAAACATGTTAAAAGAATTAGCGGAGTTTTATGAAGAAGAGGTTTCTCAGAAAACAAAAGATTTGTCGACAATCATAGAACCGATTCTTATGGTGGTGATTGGAGGTACTGTGGGTTTCTTTGCTATAGCTATGTTAAGTCCCATTTACTCTATTACGGAAGGTATTTAGCCCCACACTTCATTATGAAGTAAAAGTCAACATAAAAAGACTAATGTTTAAAACAAGTGAACAAAAGAAAATATCTAGCCAAAATGGTTTGTCACTAGTCGAGCTTGTTATTACTTCGGCTGTTGTTACGCTTATATTTGTGAGTGTGGTAACCGCTACCCAAGCAATTGTGAATATCATCTCTGAGTCTAAAGCCAGGGCCGGTGCCATTTCTTTGGCGGTTAATCGTATGGAAACATTGCGGTCTTTTCCTTATAACGAACTGGGTACTATTGGAGGGGTGCCATCCGGCCCCATACCTCAAAACAGTACCACCACTCTAAATGGGGTGGTTTATAGTGAGCGCGTATTGGTAACTTATTTTGATGATCCGGCGGATGGTTTGGGTGTGGATGATGTAAATAATATAACCACCGACTATAAAAAAATAAAAGTAGAATATACATGGCATACTCGTAATGGTTCTAAGAGTTATTATTTAACATCAAATGTAGTACCTCGTGGCATTGAGTCCACGGAAGGTGGTGGCACTTTAAGGGTTAATGTGTTTAACGCAGAGATACAACCTTTGTCTGGTGTGGAGGTACGTTTTGTTAACAATACCACAGACCCACCCATTGATACTGTACGTATTACCGGAGAGCAGGGTATAGCGCTATTATCTGGCGCGCCAGAAGCAGGTAATTATGGTATAGACGTTAGTATGGTTGGATATACTACTGACGGAACTATCTTTCCAAGTGTTGACAATCCTAACCCTAATACTCCACCGGTCACTGTCTTGGAAAGCTTGACCTCGACCATGAATTTTCAGATCGATCTATTAAGTGGTTTAAATTTGATCATAGAAGATGAGTCCACAACCAATACTGTTATTGAGAACTTTGCCAATCTGGATAGAGTCGCAACTTCTACTGATCTTGAATACACTACTGATTCTTTTATTTTATCAGGAGGAGTGGGAAACTTCGCAAGTTCCGGTCAGATGCTGACCGAGCCAATAGAAACCGTTGGTGCTATCAGTCGCTCTTTGTTGGTGGTCAATGCATCTACAACTCCCCAAACCACAATTCGTACCAGGATTTATCACTATGATTCAGGTACTTACACTCTCATTCCGGATTCTGTTATAGCAATGAATGGCGAGGGAATAACAGATATAGCAGTTGATATTTCAAATCTAAACCCTACTGATTATGAGCTTATAGCTTTTATGTTTGTATTGGAAACCACTGACGATGGCCAGACTCCGGAACTTGAAGGGTGGCAGTTGAGCTATGATACAGATAATCAGCCCCAAACAGGTTTGGATATTAGCATCGTTGGTTCAAAGACTGTTGGTGTAAGTGATGGGGGTGAACCAATAAGGCTATTTAATGAGGAACATACTACTGATGTCGATGGTAGAATTGAGTTGGAAGATATGGTCTGGGACGTGTATTCTTTGTCTATAGTCAATGCCGGATATAGATTTTTAGAAATATGTCCTAATAACCCCGTTCAAGTATTACCCGGGCAACATATTGACGTCAGAGCGGTTGTTGCCGAGAAAACTATGCCCGGAATAAGGTTTTATGTAACTGACGGTTTAGGTAATCCTGTTGCCTATGCGCGCATAGACCTAACCGGACCGGGAGTTTCAGAAACCGTTTACACATCTGCTTGCGGTCAAGGTTTCATAGGAGATATTCCTTCTGCTGACTATGATATTGTGGTGAATAGAGTAGGTTTTGAAGAGATGGTCGTCAGCGATGTTTCAGTTGGTTTGGATTCTGAGTTGAGCATCGTTCTTACGTCCTCTTAAAATAAATAGAGCTCATGTTTATATCTAGCCTATTAAATAAAAAAAAGCATATCTATAAACAAAATTCAGGCATGACCTTAGTAGAAGCAATCATAGCCGTGGTTATTTTTTCTGTTCTGTCATTGGTAATAATGCAAGGATCGCATTCATTTTTTCGTTTTAATGAGTACGCTATATCGCAGTCATATCAAGTCGATTTTGCTCGTAGGGGAATGGATGTCTTGATAAAAGACATGAGAGAAATGACTTTTGCGGAAAATGGCGCTTACCCACTGACAGACATGCAACCTTTCGGTATTGGTTTTTATCATGACGCTACCGGCGATGGTTTGGTAGATTACGTAGAATATGCTTTGGTTGGGACAACTACTTTGATCAAGAACATTCATGAATTTCAGGGAGGTTTATCGGGTTATGATTTTGATAACCCTGATCACGTTTTGATCCTGTCCGAATATGTACAAAACCAACTGGAAAGCAGGCCCATCTTCACTTATTATGACGGTTTGGGTGAGCCATTAACAGACTTAGCTGATATAACGGAGGTAAGAACAGTCAGAGTTTCTTTAGTGGTAAACGTGAGACCGGAACGCAATCCGGGAGAATTTGAATTGTTAGGCACTGCTACCTTGCGTAACTTACAAGAAAACATATGATTTATAAAAATTCACAACGCGGTACTCTTCTGGTTCTGGTTTTGGTTTTGTCTTCAATTTTTTTTATTCTTTTAACCGGTTTAATGCATTATGTTATAACTCAACATCAAGTTCAAATATATAATGCGGAAAGAGAGCGAGCGCGTGAAATAGCGGAAGCGGGGCTGAATTACTATAAATGGTATTTAGCTCATTATACTGATGATGTCACTCATGGTACGGGAGAGCCGGGTCCATATGTTATAGCTTATGAAGACCCGGAGTATGGTCATATCGGTTATTTTGAGATAGAAGTTTCCGGTAGTTCCTACTGTGATCAGGTAGGGTATATTGATATTGTATCGACCGGATATACCAATGATGAGCCAAATATAAGACGTACGATACAAGCTAGGTATTCAAGACCGACGGTGGCGGAATATTCTTTTATTATAAATAGTAATGTTTGGTCAGGTAGCGACCGAGTCATAGTAGGGCCATTTCATTCTAATGGAGGTATAAGAATGGATGGTGATCATAATTCCACCGTGACCAGTGGTCAAGAAGAATGGCTTTGTACCGCTAGTTTTGGTTGCAGTCCCAATCAGACAGTCGATGGTATTTTTGGTGACGGAACCAATCCGGCTTTATGGCATTTTCCCAGTACTCCGATAAATTTTACCGGTTTGAATACGGATTTGGCGGAAATGAGGAATCATTCAATAAATAATGGTGGGATATACATAGGTTCTTCCGGCGCCGGCGCGCATGGCTACTTAGTTAGTTTTAATAATAACAACACCATCACCGTACATAGAGTTTTGTCTACAGAGAGCTATACCGCTTATTCGGTAGAAGAGGGTACTCATACTGAGGACAATGTTATTACCGGTACAGAATTATTTGGGATTTTTGACATACCTGAGGAATGTCCACTTATTTTTGTGGAAGATAAAATATGGTTACAAGGGGAAGTGTCTTTAAAGGCATCTATCGCCGCCGCCAATCCATCAGACGATGGTTCTAATCCTTCGATCATACTTAATAATAATATCACTTATACTAACGATGACGCCGGTTTATTAGCTATAGCTGAAGGTAATGTATTAGTGGGACTGCAGGTACCGGACCATATGACAGTCAATGGTATTTACATAGCTCAGAAAGGTCGTTTTAGTAGAAATCATTATTATAATTCCGGTCTGCCAGAATGGCTAAGACCTTATGTTCAGAGAGAGAGAATGGATATGTTGGGAACTATAACGTCTAATGGTAGGGTGGGAACTAAGTGGACAAGTGGCGGAGCCTTTGTTTCAGGTTTTGATGACCGTTTTAATGAATACGATAGAAATTTGGTTAACAATCCGCCACCACTTACTCCGCGTACTTCTGATGATTATCGTTTTATGGAGTGGCGCGATATTGATTAATGATTTGTTAAATTTAAGAGATGCTTTTAGAAGTTGTAGACAAATATTATGTTAAAATATAGTCTAATAGACTTATGATAAGAAAAACAAAAAAACCTTTGATTATAGGTAATTGGAAACAGAACCCGGTCACTTTAGACAAAGCCAAGTCGCTTTTATTGGAGTTGAGAAAAAGATTACGAAGCAAAAGAAACCTTTCCTGTGAGATAGGTTTTGCTCCGCCACTGACTTTTTTGTCTGATCTTAATAAGCTGGCACCCACCGGTCGTTTTCGTTTTTATGCTCAACATGTCTCACCTTATGATAAAGGAGCGCATACTGGAGAGGTGTCGGCTTCTATGGTTGCAAGTGTTGGGGCCAGTGGTGTAATAGTCGGACATTCTGAAAGACGTGCTGATGGTTTGGATGATGAGGAGGTGTCGTCTATATTGTCCAGAGTGTTAGCGTTAAAGTTGGAAGCCGTTCTTTGTGTAGGGGAGAAGAAACGTGATGCCTCGGGTCATTTTTATGATATTGTTGAGGAACAATTGAACAGGGCATTCTCTGGTGTATCTAGCGCTAAAGCTAGTGGAGTGGTTATTGCTTATGAACCGGTTTGGGCAATTGGTAGCGGTACCACAGCCACAGCTGAAGATGTGTTAGAAATGAAGTTATTTATCAAAAAAATAATGATAGGACTTTTTGGCAGAAATGTCGCTGAAAAAGTGCGAGTGTTGTACGGTGGGTCAGTTGATCATCGTAATGCCTCAAGTATTCTTTTACCTGATTCCGTTGACGGTTTTTTGGTTGGTGGCGCTTCATTAAAACCCGATAGTTTTTTAGAAATTGTTGATTCCTTAGATAAGCATGTAAAATATGTTCAATAAATTACCGTTCCGTACTATAGAAGAGATAGATCATTGTGAAGGTAAAGTAGTGCTCGTTCGGGCATCACTTAATGTACCTATAGACAATGACTTAGTGGTAAATAGCTACCGTTTAAATCGTGCTTTGCCCACAATAAACTTTTTACTGGAGAAAGGTGCAAGAGTGGTGGTGTGTGGTCATTTGGGTAGTGACGGTTCAGCTTCACTGCGTCCGGTTTTTTCTTATTTAAGTAAAGTTTTACCGATCAGCTTTTTAGAGCAGGTCGTCGGAGATGAGGTAGTGGCTAGAGTTTCAGATTTGAATAATGGTGAAGTTTTAATGTTGGAAAATCTACGTAGTCACTCCGGTGAGAAAAATAATGACCAAGAATTTGCCCAGGAGTTGGCTTCTTTGGCGGATCTTTATGTTAATGACGCTTTTCCTGCCTCTCATCGACAGCATGCCTCAGTGGTCAGTATAGCTGATAAAATTCCGGCTTACGCGGGATATAATTTTACTCATGAATATATTGAAATAAGTAAAGCTTTGGAACCAAACCAACCGGCTTTTTGTATACTGGCTGGAGCGAAGTTCGACACCAAACTGCCTTTGGTGGAAAAATTATTAGATAACTACACGCATATTTTTATTGGCGGGGCATTAGCAAACGATTTACTTTTAGCTAAAGGGTATGAGATAGGTACTTCTCTAGTCTCAGATATTTCCTTAAAGGGTAGTCCTTTGCTAAGTGACGATCGTATTTTAAGCCCCGTCGATGTTCTGGTTGATGGCCCTAATGGTAAGAGGGTTGTCTCTCCAAATGATATTTACCCAGAAGAGAGAATAGTGGATTCCGGACCAGAAACAATACGTCAATTAGAGCCTTATATAAAACAGGCGTCCTCAATTCTTTGGAATGGACCTTTGGGTGATTATGAACATGGATTTTCTGAGCAAACCCTAGCTTGCGCTCGCTTAGTGGGTGAAGCTCCGGGTCATGCTATTGTGGGGGGAGGAGACACTGTTGCTGCCATTGAATCATTAAAAAACAATCATCAATTCGGTTTTATTTCTACGGCTGGCGGGGCAATGCTGACGTTTATAGAACGCGGTGATCTGCCCGGTATAGAATCATTAAGAAATGGTTTGTAGAGCGGATTTTACCCTTAAAGCCATTTCTTCTAATTCTGCATCAGAGGCTTTTTTACCTTGGGAAATAATCGAGCCTAATGGTGGGTGCTTGTATGGCATTGGATAAAGCTTGATGTGGACATGTGGCACCTCAAAACCTTCTACCACTACGCAGGTACGCTCAGTATCAAAGGTATTATCCAGTGCCATAGCTATCCTTTTTGCTATTTTCCATAAGTGGTCATAGGTTTGTTCGTTTAATTTGAATATGTAGTCAACTTCAACTTTTGGTATTACCAATGTTTGTCCGGGGATGCAGGGAAAGGCGTCCATAATGGCTACACAAACATCATCTTCGTAGACAAAGTGTCCAAGTATTTCTTTTTTTATGATACGGGTGAATATGCTGACCATAAGAAAATATAATGCTAATATCATAGCATGTTTTCAAAACGCTTCTATAAGGTAGCTGAAAAACCTTCTTTTGAAATAGAATCGGCTTTGGCAAATTATGAGCCGATAGTTAGAAAACTTTTATATAATAGAGGTTTGCATACAGTGGAAGAGGCGGAAGCTTTTTTGTCTCCTAACTACGATACGCAGTTACGCGACCCTTTTTTGTTGCCCGGTATGGAGGTGGCCGTTAATCGCATACTAAAAGCAATAGATGAGCGTGAAAAGATAGTTATATATAGTGATTATGATTGTGATGGCATACCGGGAGCGGTAATATTACACGATTTTTTTTCTGCGATAGGTCATAGTGATTTTTCAAATTATATTCCACATCGACATTATGACGGGTTTGGTTTAAAAACCAAAAGCTTAAAAAAAATGGCATCATATGAGCCTAAATTGATTATCACTATTGATTGTGGCACCACTGATTATGAAGCAGTTAGTGTAGCAAATGAGATGGGTATAGATGTTATTATAACCGATCATCATGAACCCAAGAAAGTCATTCCTGAAGCAGTTGCGGTGGTTAATCCAAATGTGCCACCCGGTTATCCGTTTGCGGGCTTGTGTGGAGCGGGGGTGGTGTTTAAGTTGGTGCAGGCTCTTATTTCTCGTGGTGAATTTAACATAAGTCCCGGTCGGGAAAAGTGGTGGCTTGATATGGTTGGTATAGCTACCATAGCTGACATGGTGCCTTTGATAGACGAAAATCGTGTATTGGCGCATTTCGGACTTACTGTATTACGTAAGTCGAGAAGACCGGGTTTGCAAAACCTCTTACGAAGACAGCGTGTTAAACAATCCAACCTTAATGAGGAAGATATAGGTTTTACCATTGGTCCCAGAATAAACGCTGCCTCCAGAATGGATACTCCTGAAGACGCTTTTAGGTTGTTGGCCACCACTGATGTCGCCGAAGCTGTGACGATAGTTGACCACTTGGAACGACTTAACAATGAAAGAAAGGGTTTGGTTGCATCTATGAGTAAAGAAGCAAATGTCAGATTAAATAAGTTCACAGAATTGCCGGCCGTTTTAGTGTTTGGTGACCCACAATGGAGACCTTCATTAGTCGGTCTGGTGGCCGGTTCCTTGGCTGAAAAACACGATAGACCAACATTTTTATGGGGTAGAGATGGAAATGGTGTACTTAAAGGTTCGTGTAGGTCAAACGGCAAGATAAGCGTTTTAAAATTGATGGAAGGGGCCAGTGATTCGTTAGAGGAATACGGTGGGCATCACTTTTCCGGTGGTTTTTCAGTGTATGAGTCATCAGTTCATAATCTTTTTGATAGACTGCAAAATGTTTATGACACCCTGGGTGATGTTGTTAAGGTAGAGCAGGTGCCACTAGTGGAAGAGGAATTATCTTTGGGTGACATTGATGAAAATTTTGTCCAATCACAAAAAAGAATAGGTCCTTTTGGTGTAGGCAACCAAAAACCTCTGTATGCCTTTAATGACGTTAGACCAAAAGCAATAACTTTTTTTGGTAAAAGTAAAGATCATATAAAAATAACTTTTGATACGAAGGGTGTAGCTAAAGAAGCTATCGCTTTTTTTAAGGACATAAGTCAATTTTCTCATATACCTGAAGTAGGTGAGGTCTGTACTTTACTGGCTTATGTAGAAGAATCATTTTTTATGAACCATCGACAAGTACGTTTACGCTTATTTGATATTGTCTGAAAATTATATAAAAAGAAATGATCATAAATCACGGTCTGGTAATATTTGTTGTGATTGTGTTATAGTGCAAGTATGAAAAAGATCATCGTTTATACAGACGGAGGGGCGCGTGGAAATCCGGGGCCGGCAGGTGTCGGGGTTTATGTTATCGACTCGGAAGGCAATATGCTGTTTGAGGTGGCCGAGGCTATTGGCAACGCTACTAATAATTTTGCTGAGTATAGAGCCGTTTCTCTGGCTTTAAATACTTTAAAGTCTCGCTATGGTAAAGATACAAAGAATATTGAAGTGGAATTAAGAATGGATAGTGAGTTGGTTAAAAAACAATTAAATAATGAATATCAAGTTAGGGATCCCGGTTTGGTACCGCTTTTTATGGAAATTCACAACTTGAGAGTGTCTAATTTTCCTTATTTGACACTCACTCATATACCTAGAGAAAAAAATAAAGAAGCTGATAGACTTGCCAATGAGGCAATGGACAGCGTTAGTTTATAGAGTCGGACTCGTTGAGAGTTCTTAGGGCTACGAATTTGCTAAAGTTACGGAGTATTTTGTTCGAATCAGGATCGTTTTTAAAAACTTCGTCAACCATAACTCCTTCCGGCAAATAGCCGGGCGTTGATTTAATTCTCTTTATCATATCTTCATAATTAAGTTCCGGATGAAACTGGGTTGTAAATATATTTTCTTTGTAACGCAAGGCCGGAACTTTGCATTTATCACCTCCGTTCATGAGTAAAACTGCCCCTTCGGGTATTTTATTAAGCACATCCTTATGTCCATAATGAGCAAAAAATGATTCCGGTAGATCAGAAAATATAAAATGGTTATTCTTGTCTACTAACAATTTTAGTTCGTGTGAGCAGTTTTTTTTCTGTTGCTCATCGTATATAACCTCAGCGCCGGCAAACGCCCCTATTAGTTGATGTCCGTAACATATGCCCAGAGTCGGTATATCGTTTTCAAATATGTGAAAAAATAATGGTCTTAGACGCTCGAGCAGTTGTCTTGATAGTAAACGCACTTCATCTTTTTGGTCTCTGTTGCCGTCAAAATCAAGATCACCTGAACCGCCAAATATGACACCTGAGTAATTATTTAATATTTTTTCAGGAATACTGAAATCGATAGACGTGTCTAGGGCGTCTAGGAAGTCAATATCGGTGTATATTCCCGCTTCTCGTGTAGTGCATGCCTGTTCACGTTCTTTTAAGGGAATATCTTTTCTAAACTGTATAGCAAGTATCTTCGGCCTCATATAATAGATGTATTCTTTTAATTATGAAATATCAGAATTTTTATCTGATAAAAGTCGGTAAGTTTTTGGTACTTATTACATCCTACCAAATTATACCTACACCGTTTATCAGCTCTCCATGTTACATCGCTTAACTCAGCCGTCAACCTTATTGTTGATAAGTAAGAAATAAAAAGAAATATGTATAGTTCATGACTTACGCGTTTCTGATGAAGTTCTAGGCGCTGACCCAGCCCCGGTTTCCGTGATCATTTATATTCTTTCGTGACTGACTAAAACATTTTTTGGTTTATTACGTTAGAAACTGTTTGAAGTCTCATCGAGATCCGGAGTGACTAAA
>SKGH01000078.1 GCA_007117575.1 Candidatus Kaiserbacteria bacterium
TTTCCTACGTTTATACTGGAAGATATACATCAAGAACTTTACGGCTTACCTAGCGTGATGCGATCGCTGATGAAAGAAAGAGGGAGTGGTGTGGTGTCTGAAAATGTATTGACCTATTACCAATCCCTCCCTCTCCGCCATTGACAGCTAGCACGAGACGTGTCGTAGTGATGCATCTAGAGCTAGCTGTTGTTCGTTACGGAGGTCGAGCTAGCACGAGTTCGAATCCTGGACAGAAACCGCACAAATACCGATTATCGGTAGACCTGCAGTCCTAGTAATTAGGGAGCGCAAATCCTTTAGTGTTAGTTGCTAAAGGATTTGTGTTATATATACAAATAATCTTATTCTGCTAAGATTAAAATATGAAGATTTCTAGGATTAAAATCAATAATTTTCGTGGAATTAAGGAGTCAGATTTGCTTTTACCTGACCACGGCGTCTTCATTGGCGACAATAACACTGGTAAAACTTCAGTTCTTGAAGCAATTGACTTGGTTTTAGGTCCAGACAGGTTAAATCGCAAATCAATTATTGATGAACATGATTTTTTTGGTGGAAATTACCTTACTGAGGAAATAAAGATTGAAGTATATGTAACGAATCTCAATTCAGAACAAGAGCGTCATTTTCATGATCAAATCGAATTTTGGGATACAAAAGAAGACAGACTTTATGAGGAACCAGACCCAGCTGGGGTGGACGCGGAACATATTGTAACTGCACTGAGAGTTCTGTTTGTGGGAGGATATGATGAAGAAGATGATGATTTTTATGGAGAGACATTTTATTCAAGCTTGTATACTGACAAAAATTCTACAAAATTTAGAAAAAAGGATAAATTTCAATGTGGTTTTCTATATCTAAGATCACTAAGGACAGGAACCAGAGCCCTTAGTTTAGAAAGAGGTAGTTTGCTAGACATAATCCTTCGTAATAAGGAGTTACAACTGAAGGTTTGGGAGAAGACTATTTTTGAATTGGATAGTATTACTGTAGCTAGCGACCCAGACCTAGGTGTTTCAGGTGTGTTAGATAGTATCAGTAATGCACTAAAGAAATATGTTCCCAAAGAGTGGGGTACTAGCCCAAAGTTAAAAATATCCAATCTAACTAGAGAAGAACTCCGGAAGGTTATTACCGCATTTATTTCTACTGGCATTGATGGTCACTCCGCTCCTTTCTATAGACAAGGTACAGGTAGTGTTAACTTACTTGTCCTAGCCATGTTATCTCAGATTGCAGCTGATAAGCAAAACGTTATTTTTGCTATGGAAGAACCTGAGACTGCAATTCCTCCACATACGCAAAAGAGAATTATTCATGAAGTTAGAAAACAATCATCTCAAACTCTTTTTACCTCACATTCACCATATGTGCTAGAAGAATTTAAAATTGAAGAAACAGTAGTTTTGTCACGAGATGATAACGGTAAAATGAAGCAGAATAAAATTGTGCTTCCTCAAACAGTAAAAGAAAAGCGTTATAGACAAGAGTTTAGGACTAGATTTTGTAAAGCGTTACTTTCGAGAAAAGTATTAGTGGCAGAAGGATCAACGGAAACCCAGTCTTTCCCTGTAGTATGTAGGAGACTCTATGAATTAAACTCTGAAACATATTCCCCAATAGAGGCGCTGGGTGTTTGTGTAATTAACGCCGGTGGAGAAACTAATATTGCAGACATAGCCAAGATGTATAGCGATTTAGGAAAGAAGGTTTTTGCGCTATGTGATAAACAAAATTCTGCAGAAGAAGCGAGAATCACCGCTGTTGTCGATAAATTATTTATGCATCAGGAAAGTACTTTTGAGGAACTTGTTTTAAATAATACTCCCCAATCCGCCATAGATGCTTACGCAAGAAATCTATATTGGCCACAATACTTTATTGAGAAATATAAAACTCCTGAAACACAGGCTAGTGTAGCTCTGGCTGAATATTTTTCTAACAACAAAGCTGACTATGCTATGGCAGATTTCTTATCTCAATTAAGTGAGTCTGACATGCCACAGTGGTTAAAAGATAAAGCGCTTGAACTAAAAAGCACTTGCGAACCAGTAGAGGAACCAGTCGCAAAGGCTGAGGAACAAATTATTGAAAATGGAACTCAATAATGACCAAACAAGCTTTATTAATACTTGCGCCCATACTTTAGTTATTGGTGGTCCTGGTTCCGGAAAAACTACAGTTTCTATATTTAAAGCAGCTCATTCCGCTGAAAACAAAATTCAAAAGGGACAAAAGGTTCTATTTCTCAGTTTTGCAAGACCTACTATAGCTAGAGTTGTTGAAGCTATTGAGCAAGAACATAATCTTCCTAAGGAAATTCGAAATCGTATTGAAGTTGAAACATATCACGCTTTTTTCTGGAGACTGCTTAAAACTCATAGTTATTTAATCGGTTTACCTAGAAATTTAAATCTCCTCACCCCTCCTGAGGAAGCGATAAAACTTTCTTCTATACGAGATAGTCATGGCAGAGATGATAATTTAACAAAATCTGAACTTTTGAATAAAAAATCATCTATTAATACAGAGCGTTTGAGATTAGCAGAAGATGAAGGATTAATTTGCTTTGATTTATTTGCACCAATGGTGTGTAAATTAATTAAAAAGAGTTTTAAAATAAGAAAAATAATTGCAAATAGATATCCAATAATTATTTTGGATGAATTTCAAGACACCGACTCTGATCAGTGGGAAATTATAAAAGAACTTGGTGCTGAGTGTGTGTTGATTGCACTAGCAGATCCAGAACAAAGAATCTATGAGTGGAAAGGAGCTGATCCGAATAGAATAGACCATTATACAAAAGCTTTTTCACCGACCGTGTTTGATTTTGGAAACAACAACTATCGCAGTGATGGCACTGATATTTTATTGTTCGCTAATGAGATACTGAAAGGTAACTTTAGTAAAACCAGCTATAAAGGAATAGCGGTTGAAAAATATACACCAAATAAAAATCAGGCTATTACTAAACTTGTAACAGAAGTATACCAAGCCAGGGAAAGATTAATAAACTCTGGAAACAAGAAATGGTCACTGGCTATTTTGGTACCAACTAAAAAAATGACACGTAATATTTCTGATGCCCTAAACCACCCCCCAGGCGCCTTAAGCCCAATTCATCATAGCTCTGTAATTGATATGGAGCCAGTAATCTTGGCTTCGGAATTACTGGCATTTTGTTTACAGTCTGCAGGTGATGTAAATGGCAGTTTTGAAAACTTTATCGAATTACTTGCTTCTTTTTTTGAAGGACGAGGAGGCGATAAACCAAATAAGAAGGATCTGTCCGAAGCTTTAAATATTAGAGATAAACACAACAAAATTTTCAAGCAAGGTCAAAAGATGAATGACTCCAGTATTTTAAAACCTATATATGACTTTTGGTCACAAGTAAAAAATATGTCTCTAAGTGGTAATCCTGAAAAGGATTGGGTTGAAATCAGATCTGCTCTAGAAAGTGCCAACTCGACCAGATTGAATGAAGTCGGAACAGAGGTTCGCTTTGCGCGCTTCATTGAAAGAGGAGAGGTTTTGAGAATCAAGTTGGCTGAGGTCTGGAGAGATAGGGGTTATTATGACAATGCGCTTTCTTTAGTAAGGGATGCTTTTGTCACAGAACATTTTTCTTCATCTAGTAAGCCAGAAAGCGGGGTTATAGTAATGAATATGCATAAAGCAAAAGGAAAACAATTTGATGAGGTTATTATGTATGAATCTAAACCAAACGTCGTAAAGGGTAAAATTGTATCAAATTATGAACGTTTCGTTTGGAATAATAATCCTGCGAGTTTAAATGACGGGGCTAGATATAATATGAGAGTAAGTATTACAAGAGGCAAGAGTCGAGTTACTATACTCACTCCAGAGAATAACCCTTGTATACTACTGCCAGATATTTATACATAGAATAAGGTTAGGTATTTTAATAATCTCATATACAAAATGGCATACCTTCTCTAAGCGATCAAGTACCTAATACTCACACATACTGAATAAATGACGTTACCATTAAGTAATTCTTCAAACTTTTATTTTGTTGTGTTTTTCTCTTTTTTACGTATAATCCGCCTATGGAATTACGTCGACTAGAAGCCACAGTATTTGGTGAAGATTGCACCATTGAGGTAATGGATTTCACCAAAGCCGATGGAGTAGAATGGAAGCGTGTTTTTGATCTCTGGAGAGGTTTGAAAATGGGAATGCGTGACTATAAGTCACGAGAGTCAGCATTTTAGGAAAGATGAGGTACTATTGATAATTATGAGAAATTCTTTTTATACAGAATCAATAACCGGATTTCTCAAAGAACCTGAGAATGAGATTCTTGGCAAACTCACTGCACACAGTGATTTCGATGTCACCCGTACGCAACGGGAAGCGTGGATTCAACAAATTAAATTGCTGAAATTAACACTGACAAATAGAGAGGGGCATGTTTATTTTGAATATATCATCCCACGTATAGGCAAGCGAATTGATGTGCTAATAATTACAGGATCTGTCATTTACATACTGGAATTTAAAGTCGGAGAATCTGAATATTCAGCACATGCGCTTGATCAAGTTTGGGATTATGCACTTGATCTTAAAAACTTCCATAGCACAAGTCATGACGTTGCAATTTGTCCGATACTCGTAGCAACCAATGCCGAAGAGCAAATTGTTACTCCGCAATTTACCCAGCATAACGATAAGGTTATGTGTCCAATTACCACAAACTCACAAGGTTTGAGTGGACTTTTTGATATTGTAGAACTTTTTATTCAAGAAGACTTAATTGATCCTGATCAATGGTCTGAAGGTAGATATAGCCCCACTCCCACCATAGTTGAGGCCGCGAAAGCACTCTACAAAGGTCACTCAGTTGAAAGTATTTCTCGTAATGATGCTGGTGCGGTAAATCTTACGAAAACAACAAAAATTATTTCAGAAATCATTCAGGATTCTAAGATCAATAATAAAAAATCAATTTGTTTTGTTACAGGTGTGCCGGGAGCTGGAAAAACTTTAGTTGGTCTTGATATAGCTCACAAACACATCGACAGAGATAACGACATGTATAGCGTTTATCTTTCTGGGAATGGTCCACTTGTCTCGATTCTTAGAGAAGCATTAACACGAGATAAAGTTGCATTGGAAAAGTCAAGAGGTAATAGATTAACAAAAAAAGACGCACATCGAGATGTGAGTTTATTTATTCAAAACGTACACCACTTTAGAGATGATTGCTTGAGAGACAGCAAAGCACCAATAGAGCATGTAGCAATTTTTGATGAAGCTCAGAGGGCATGGAATAAACATCAGACCGTTGATTTTATGAGACGAAAAAGAGGCCAGACTGATTTTAACCAATCTGAACCAGAGTTTCTAATATCTTGCATTGATCGACATAAAGATTGGGCAACAATAGTTTGTCTAGTTGGTGGTGGACAGGAAATTCATACAGGTGAGGGAGGGATTTCCGAATGGGTATCTGTTTTAACTAAAAAGTTTCCTGATTGGAATATAAATATTTCGTCTCGACTTACTGATATGGAATACGGTGCGGGCGAGGTAATTAATTCAATAAGAGATGTCAGTTCTGTTATTTTTCATGATGAACTCCACCTTGCAACATCTATGCGCACATATCGTGCTGAAAATGTTTCAAAACTGGTGAAGCAAATACTTGATCAAGATGTGAGCGATGCACGTCGTACACTGATAGAAGTCAACAAATCATACCCTATTGCTATAACTCGTGATATTAAAAAAGCAAAAGACTGGATTAAGAAACAGGCCAGAGGTAGCGAGAGATATGGAATGATTGTGTCTTCACAAGCCGAACGCCTACGTCCACATGCTATTTTTGTAAAATCAACAGTTGATCCAATACATTGGTTCCTTGATGAAAAAGATGATGTGCGTTCATCATATTATCTTGAAGATGTGGCGACTGAGTTTGATATACAAGGACTTGAACTAGATTGGGTATGTGTTGTTTGGGATGGTGATTACAGATATTCAGACGCTGGATGGGAAAATAAGTCGTTTGTAGGTAACAAATGGCAGAATATCAAAAAAGAGGAACGTAAAGTATATCAGAAAAATGCCTATCGGGTACTTCTAACTCGCGCTCGGCAAGGCATGATAATTGTAGTTCCAGAAGGAGATGAAAATGACCCTACCCGAGATCCAGAAATTTACGATCCAACATACAACTACCTAAGAAGTATAGGCTTTGAAGAGATTTAGAAACATACTTGTTTTACTTACCCGCATCTTCAATACTATAACCCTGCTCAATCATCGCTAATTTGTATTCAATATCAATGGCTTCATTTATAATTTTTTGCTGATTTTTCGGGCTAAAGGAAGTTTTTAGGTGATAAAAGTGTTAAAGTACGGCTCTATTAATAGCTAGAATAGTGAATTGCTATAATGACATTAAAAAAACTCGTACTTGTCTGCGTTGTGGTGAAAA
>SKGH01000002.1 GCA_007117575.1 Candidatus Kaiserbacteria bacterium
ACGAAAGAATATAAATGATCACGGAAACTGGAGCTGGGTGAGGGGTACTTGGTGGTACGATGAAAGGTTTGAGTGACGAAAGCAACAAAGAAATTCGCCAAACGCGTAAGTCCTGGTATTAAAAAAATGAGTAAATAGCTTTAAATACTCAAACTAATTTAAATTATTTATATTGAGACTTATATATTTTATGGATGTAGAAAAAATACGTAACGACTTCCCGTTTTTTAGTGAACAAGACCAATTGGTGTATTTTGACAACGCTTGTTCCACCTTAAAACCGGCCAAAGTTTTAGACGCTATGAGTGAGTATGACCGCTTGTATTCTACTTGCGGTGGTCGTAGTATAAATCGTCTGGGGGAATGGGTCACAGAAGCGGTATCAGGGTCTAGAAAATCCATAGCTTCTTTTATTGGTGCGTCTAAACCGGAAGAAGTGGTTTTTGTACGCAATACTACCGAGGCCATAAACTTACTGGCTTATTCATTATCTTTGTCAGCCGGTGATGTGGTTTTGACCAGTGACAAGGAACATAATTCAAATTTAGTACCTTGGCAACAAAAATCGTTGCGGGAGGGTATTGTGCATCAAGTGGTAGGGACCGATGCTGATGGAAAGTTAGACATGGAGGCTTATCAAAAACAGTTGTCATCAGGTCGAGTTAAGTTGGTGGCTATGGTTTGGGTATCAAACCTTGATGGTGTTTCTTTTCCGGTGTCTGAAGTGGTAGAAATGGCACATAGACATGGGGCTTTGGTTTTTTTGGATGCCGCTCAAGCAGCGCCACATCATGATATAGATGTATCTAAATTAGGGGTTGATTTTTTAGCGTTTTCAGGACATAAACTCTGTGGTCCGTCAGGAATCGGGGTTCTTTATGGTAAAGAAGAGGCAATCTGTCAACTAAAACCGTTTATGACTGGTGGTAGTACTGTAGAAACTGCAACTTATGATGATCATAAACTGTTGCAGTATCCGGCTATGTTTGAGGCCGGTACGCAAGATTATTCGGGTATTATAGGTTTGTCGTCTGCTGTTCGTTATGTGCAAGATATCGGAATGGAGAATATACATGAGCATGTTACCAAACTAAATGTCAGAGCCACCGAAGGGTTGTTATCTATACCAAACCTGTCTATAATTGGACCAGCAACAGCGGATCTTAGGGGCGGAATTTTATCTTTTAACATAAAAAACACTGATATTCATGAAATAGCCATTGTGCTGGATAGGTCAGCGGGGATTATGGTTAGATCCGGCGCTCATTGTGTGCATTCGTGGTATCACAGTAGAGATATTTTTGGTTCAGTAAGAGCTTCTTTTTATTTTTATAATACTTTAAGTGAGGTAGATAAATTTGTAGAATCAGTAGAAAGCATAAGTAGTTTATATTCTTAGTCTTTTTTATGTTTTGTTTTATAGCTTTAGCAGTTTTAGCGGTAATGGGTATTTTTAGTGCTACGCATCGTGTTTTGGCGAAAGAAGCTTTAGACTGTGTGACTAGGCGAGTGACTTTTCGCCCATGCAACACCGGCTTTAGAGAAAAAGTAAAAGGTAGATTTGTTGGTGACCTACTCAAACACTCGGTTTTTTTAGCCAAAATGTTCAATAAGTATTTTGAATTATTAGCTTGGATTTTTTTTATATTGACAGTTTGGAGTTTGGTGGCAACTGTTTACGGAGGATATAATTTTTATCGCTATGGAAGCTGTGGCGGACTCAATCAGGCTGGTTTTTGCGTTCTTGACCCTACCGGAAGTGTTAACGCGGTGTCTGATGTAGATTTGTTGTCGGCTGATATTTTACTTCCTGAATGTTCTGGTGATGCAGAGGGAGGTTTGTTGTCTCGTATACCTCTTAATACTTCTTTGTGGCCAACCAGAAACACTGGTTCAGTAAACGAGGTAATATTTATCGGTTGTTATGAGTGTCGTTTTACCAGAGATGCCTACCCTACCATAAGACGTTTGGTTGACAATTTTGACCCTAATTATACTTATATTAACCACCCAACACATCCGGGAACAAGATACTTAGGACCGATAATGCAGTGTGCTTGGGAAGAGAATGAAGAAAGCTGGTGGGATCTTAATGATGCCTTGTTTGCCAGTGAAATACCTGATTTGCACGATCCTGCTTTCATAAATGGACTGCTTGAAGAGTATGGATATGACAGTTCGTCTGTAGTAGCTTGTAGTGAATCTGAAGAGATGCGTGAACTTGTTAGAAAACAGTTACAACAATCAGTAAATACAGGTATATATGGCACCCCTCTTGTGTTTATTAACGATCAGCCGATAGTGGGGCCAAAACCATATCGGGTATATAGGTTTATGATGGATTGATATATACCCGACCGGAAATAATATGTACCGGCGGTAACCGGCACTTTAGCTAGCAAAATTTCTTGGCCTTGGGCTAAAACCAATCATTTCTAACACCCCGATCTTGTTAAGGGAAGTTTATAAATTCCTATTCTAAATGAAGTGTTTTTTCCATTTTGGCCAATTTGTTTCTGATGGCAGGATAGCCGGAAAATTCAATATCTTCATCTACCAACTTACGAGCTTCCTCTCTCGCCGCCTCCACTAATCTTAAGTTTCGCATAGCTTCCATACCTAGGTCAGATATACCTGATTGTTTTTGTCCATAGAGATCACCGCTACCTCTAAATTGTAGGTCAAATTCTGCTAATTCGAAGCCGTTTTTAGCGGTGGTGAGAGCTTTAAGTCTGTCTTTGGTACGTGAGCTCTTGCTCTCGGTAACCGCAAAACAATAAGCTTGGTGTTCTCCGCGTAGGACCCGACCGCGTAGTTGGTGTAACTGAGCCAGTCCAAATCTTTCTGCGCCTTCGATTATGATGACTGTAGCGTTCGGTATGTTTACTCCAACTTCAACCACTGAAGTGGCTACTAAGACGTCTATTTTATGTTCGGAAAAATTTTTCATTATTTTCTCTTTTTCACCGGGTGTCATTTTTCCGTGCAAGATGTCCAGTTTATATTTTGAAAACTCGGTTTTTTGCAAACGTTCCGCTTCAGATGTTACGTTTTTCATATATATGGTTTGTTCTATGTCCGGATCGGGTTCTTCAATGCGTGGACATATGACGTAGGCTTGTCTGCCCGAGTCCAGTTCTGAGCGTACTATTTCGTACATTTCTTTATGTTGACCGGGTCCTATCACTTTTGTGATGACGGGCTTTCGTCCTTTAGGCATTTGGTCTAATAGGGTTAGGTCAAGGTCTCCATACAGAGTCAGGGCTAAGGTTCTAGGTATGGGGGTCGCGCTCATTGACAAAAGGTGTGGCAATAGTTCATTTTTTCTGACCAGAGACATGCGTTGAGATGTGCCGAAGCGATGCTGTTCGTCAATAATCACTCCTGCCAGTCTGGCAAATGATATTTTTTTATAGATCAAAGCATGAGTACCTATTAAAATCGGTATACTCCCGTCTTTTACCCAACGCAGAAGTTGGTTGCGAGATATTTTGGTTGGTTTGGTTTTATCAATATTTGATGGGTATTTATAACAACCTCCGGCTGTTATCAGACCGATAGATATGGGTAAATGTTTAAAATATTCAATAAAACTTTCAAAATGTTGTTTGGCAAGTATTTCGGTTGGAGCCATGTAGGCGGTTTGCAGGTTTCCAAACTTATCAGGCATTTTTATCTTGCCCGTTTTTTTACTTTCAGAGTGGTTTGAATGCTCAGCCATTGATGAAACTATCATGTAGGTCGCGGTGGCAGCGACTGCGGTCTTCCCGCTACCAACGTCACCTTCAAGCAGTCTTGACATGGCATTTTTCCCACACAGGTCTTTACTGATGGTTTTTATAGCTTCATTTTGCGCATTGGTTAGTTTAAACGGGAAGCGGTCAATAAATGTTTTTAGTTCTTTTTGATTTATTTTTATAGTATAGGTTGAGGCAGCGTTGCTTATAGCTCTGTCTCGAGCCCGTCTAAGTTGTATGTAAAAAATTTCTTCAAACGCAAAACGTTTGCGTGCCACTTCAGCGTCTGAAAGCTTACGAGGAGTATGGATGAAGTGAAAAGCATCAGTTAAGGAAGGTAGGTTATAGCGTTTGAGGGTGGGGAGTGGAATAGGGTCTTCGATGTCTTTTAGGACTCCTTTAGCGAAACATTTGCGTATGGCATGGTATATCCATTTACTGGTCAAGCCTTTACTTTCTCTGTATACGGGGTATATGGTCTCGTTATTGTCCGAATTTTCTTTAAATATAGAGTCGTGACGGTCTATGGGTAGCGCGTCCAGCCTTTCAAATTCAGGGTTAGCTAAATAGAGTTTGTCCTGACTGCCGGACACCAAGCCAGACATTTTTACATAAGTACCATCTTTTAGCATTTTAGCCAGATAGGGTTGATGGAACCATATCACTTTCATTTTGGCGGAACCATCTTCCACCCAACCCTCGGCGATAGGTTTTTTGCTCTTCCAAGCTTTTCTGGTCTTTAAGTTACTGACTACGCCATATATAACCGCTTCTTGACCTTTTTGTATTGAAGCGATCGAATGAACTTCATTTATGTCTTCGTAACGAGCCGGCAGGTGATACAACAGGTCTGCTACAGTTGAAATCTTTAGTTTATTTAAAGCTTTGGCCTTAGCAGTGTCAATTCGGAAATGTAAGATCAGTAAATCATTGGGGAGCATAAAATATTTTGATTATTTACATATATTAGCAGATAATCCAAATGTTTTTGTAATTTCTGTCTGTGGCGTTAAAAAGTGAACCTTTAAAAGGCTTTCTATAAATAGTTTAAATTGATACAATTAAAGTATACAGAAAATAATCAATTAAGTTTATAAACATGTTGCCTAAATTGCCAAAAAATAAAAAAAGTACTAAAAAAGTTACCGCCCTTAAAAGCGCAACCGGTATTGTTGCAAAGAAAAAAGACTACAACAAACTGGCTCTCGCTCTACATAAAAAACTGGGTGGTAAGTTGGAAGTTATAACTAAAACCACTTTAGAGAGTAAAGATGACTGGAGTACTCAATATACTCCGGGTGTGGCAGCGGTATCAGCTCATTTAAATAAAAATCCTTCTGATGCGAGAAAATACACTATAAAAAAGAATACAGTTGCCGTTATTTCTGACGGTTCAGCTGTACTGGGTCTGGGAAATATAGGTCCACTTGGTGCGTTGCCGGTGATGGAGGGTAAATGTGCCATTTTTAAAACCATGGCAGGTGTAGATGCTTTCCCGATAGTTTTAGATACCCAAGATACTTCAGAAATAATTGCCACTATCAAAGCTATAGCCCCCGGGTTTGGGGGTATAAATCTGGAAGATATATCAGCACCTAGGTGTTTTGAAATAGAGGAAAGGTTAAAAGAAGAATTATCTATACCGGTCATGCATGATGATCAGCATGGTACAGCCATAGTGGTTTTAGCTGGGCTAATCAATGCGTCCAAAGTGGTAGATAAACGTTTGGAAAAAATGAGAGTGACGATTGTGGGGTCGGGAGCTGCCGGAAGAGCAACGGCTATGCTTTTACTAAAAGCTGGCGTACACGAGATAATCATGGTTGATAGTAAAGGTATTATACATGCCGGACGACCGGGGTTAGAGCCGTACAAGAAAGAGTTGACAAGATACACCAACCCTAACGGCAGGCAAGGAGAAGTACTTGAAGCTGTTGATGGTGCGGATGTTTTAATAGGTGTGTCCGGTCCGGCCACTATTTCCAGACATCACATAGAAAAGATGGCGCCACAGGCAATAGTTTTTGCTTTGGCAAACCCTATTCCTGAGATAAGTCCCAAAGATGCTCTGTTGGCCGGAGCTTCAGTGGTGGCTACCGGACGCAGTGATTATCCTAACCAGATAAACAACGCTTTAGTTTTTCCGGGTATTTTTCGTGGCGCTTTGGATAGAAATATAAATACCATTACCGATGAAATGAAGATCACTGCCGCTAAGAAATTGGCAAACCTAATTAAAAAACCAACTGCGGAAGAGATCATTCCTCACTTTATGACCGCTGGTCTGGTTAAGGCGGTGGCGAGTGGGGTGAAGTAGAGTAAAGTAAAAACTGGCAATATCACTTAAGATCTTCACTTTTTTTATCGTGTGTATAGAACAGCAGAAAACAATAAAAGAAAATTAAGAAGTAAAACAGGCGATATTTATAACTTTTTACGTCTGGATTAAATAATTTGAAAAGACCAATCAAATAACGTATAGTTACACCGTATGGAGACGTGGCTGAGTGGTTGAAAGCGCCTCACTGCTAACGAGGTAGGGTCTAATAGCCCTCGAGGGTTCGAATCCCTCCGTCTCCGCATCGACAACTTAGTAGATACATGACCTAATTACCTATGTAATTACTGCGACCCATGTGCCTATGTGGTTGAAACAAAAAAGAACGATTAATGTCGTTCTTTTTTGTTTGCCTCGCTATTCTTTAACTAAAGTA
>SKGH01000052.1 GCA_007117575.1 Candidatus Kaiserbacteria bacterium
TCGGGGCTGGTGATGTTGGTGTCGGTAAGGTCAAAGAGTGTACTGATGACAGAACCGGCAGAAGCGAAGCCTAAGGTAGAAGTAGCCACCCACTGTGTACCTGTCTCCGTGGTTTGGAGGATCATGCCGGTGGTGCCCACACTACCCGCGGAATCACGGAAGGCGCCCGTCAGCGTGAGGTCGCCCGCGAGGAAAGTGTTGCCCACCACTGAGAAACGGGCGACGGGGCTTGAGGTTCCGAGGCCGAGGTTGCCGTCGTTATCAACGGTGAGGCGGTTGGTGGTGCCGGTAAAGAGCTCCAGCAGGTTGCCGGCTCCTTGTTGGGTAATAGTTAAAAGTGGTGACGTGGTGGTCGCCATAAGCGAAGTGTCGGTGTCACTTCGCAGAAAACTACTGGTTGCCAAACCCGACAAGCGACTTGCTTCAAAAGCGGAGGGGACGGTACCTATCTGCTTTCTTGGCTCCATCTCGCCGTCCCAGCTGGGGGTAGCGTCACTACCACCCACTTCCACGCCCAGATATAGAGGCTGATTGAAATCGACGGCGTCTAAAGAAGCGACCTCACCAAGCATGATAGAAAACAAACCGCCGGTAGTGCTGGCCACCCGCTCCTCCACCCAAACCTCATCACCTCCCACCAAAGCGTTGTGTAACCGAAAGCGAAAATGGTAAAGACCGTCAGAAACCGCTAAACCGTCTTTGTCGGTTAGCTTACCTTGATAGTTCACGTATGGAGCCGGAGCGGCATACACTGAGTTGAAAGCAGACAAACAAAACAGAAAAATTCCCACAAGCAGGAACCCTGTTAGTAAGGCGGGAATTATCCAGTTTATACTCCTTAAGAAATTCATATCATGACCACGCCGACATTGCGGACTTATGATAAGTTTATCATAAGTCTATTGGAAGAATGGAGTGATATTTTGCAGTGCTGTGTATATATAATAAAGACTTTGAAATACAACATCATGACTTACGCGTTTGGCGAATTTCTTTGTTGCTTTCGTCACTCAAACCCTCATCGTACCACCAAGTACGCCTCAGGTTTTCGCTCCTCAGCGCCTCGAACTTCATCCAAATGCGTAAGTCATGAAATCTCTTACTGATTTTCTTGTCCACAAAGTCTGACAAACCACTTTTTCAATTACTTTAAAAGTTGCCTACAAATTGATTTCTCAAAACACATACAACACTCACACCTGTCTGGTGAAAAGGTTTGGGGTCTGATGATGTTCAGACAATTTTTTCTAAAACACTCCTATTTTCCAAGTTAAAAAACTACTTGATTATAAAAAAACTCCACCCCCTACAATAAACCACCAAACAAACCGGCTATAAAAAGCCCTAAAACCGGCCTAAAAACGCTTTTTTTATATATTTTTACGTAAAGTCTACTCCATATCGGGGCTATACTCTCCCCCATCTGCCAAACTGTTTAAACGCAACCGCTTGATGAGCTCCGCCTGAGCCAGAGGAACGTTTTCCTTCTTTCCCAGCCATGCGTTTTGAACCGGCTCCTCAATACCGCGGGAAAACGAGAAAGCAAACTCCCAAGGCAAGTCACTTTCCGCCTCCAGTTTAGCTATGGCGTTTAAGTTGGCGGTGGCGCGTTTGGGTGTTTGTCCTCCTGACAAAAAGACTATCCCCGGTACTGTCTCAGGAACCGACTGTTTAAAGGTTTCAATAGTAGCTACAGCCACTTCTTCAGGAGTTGATTGGTTTTTGTGACTGCTACCGGCTAAGACCATACTGCTTTTAAGGATAACCGCCTTAAGATCAACTTTCTGTTCCACCAAAGCAGAAAAGAAGACGCGGAGGGTTTCAGTGGTTACCGCCTGCGCTCTTCGTAAGCTATGAGAACCGCTAAACAACACCTCCGGTTCCACTATGGGTAACAAGCCGGCGTTTTGCATAATTGAAGCGTAACGAGCCATGGTCATTGCGTCGGTACGCAAGTTTTCCATCGTCGGTGTATTGTCAGAAATGGTCAACACCGCTCGCCACTTAGAGGCGCGCGCTCCCATGTTGTAGTATTCTCTGGCTCTCTCAGCCAAGTCGTCCAAGCCCTGAGTTAGCACTTCACGAGGATAGTTGTCGTGCGGTACCGTTCCTTTGTCTACCTTAATAATGGGTATGATGCCTTTGGCAATGAGCACATCGGAAAATTTAGTACCTTCGTCGGTATGGTTGCGTATGGAAGCGTCGTGAAGTATAACGCCACTGACAAACTCCTCCATCCCCGGCGTGGTAAAAAGCAGTTGCCGATAAAGACGACGCAACTCGGGAGTGGGTTTAAGACCCAAAGACTCCAACTGCTTGTTCATACTTGTGACACTTTGGTCGGCTGCCAAGATGCCTTTTCTTGGTGCCAGTAAAACTTTCGCCACTTTATACAGCGGTTGTGTATCGAACATAACAATTGGATTATAACAGTTTGACCGCTGATATACAGCTACCATCTGTTAGTAACTGCCGGGACGTAAGTCATGACTGCATTATTTTTATTTGGCAAAAAACCGTTGCATATTTAGATAATCCTTATAAACTGGGCCTTACTTATTTGTTATGAACATAAAGCAACAAGAAACACACTGGCTACAACAAGCTAAATACTCAGGACAAAGTACTGAGGAACTGGCTATCAACCGTGAGTACCAAAATGATCTAAAAAGACTTAACGAAGGCGAGCCATTAGCCTACGTTATCGGACATGTGCCATTTTTAAACTGCGTTATATTTCTAAACACAAGACCACTTATTCCCAGACCGGAAACGGAATTCTGGACCGAGAAAGTAATAGACAGCATACCTAAGCACGAGCCCATTGCTGTACTTGACCTATGCTCAGGCTCGGGCTGTATCGCTGTCGCCATAGCTAAAGCCAGACCCCAAACAAAAGTAGACATTGTGGAAAAAGATACGAGTCACCACCCTCTTATAAAGCAAAACATTGACCATAATAAACTTGACAAAAACCGTTTTCGTGTGATTGGTGGAGACCTTTTTTCCGATCTGCCCACCAATAAAAAATACGACTTGATAACCGCCAACCCGCCTTACATAGACATGCCCCTTAATAGAGTCGAGAATTCAGTATTGAAACATGAACCCTTGTTAGCTTTAGACGGTGGCAGGAAGGGTATGTATATCATAAACAAGATCATAAGCAACGCTAAGAAGTACCTTAAACCCAAGGGAGTCCTGTGGTTAGAACATGAACCGGAACAGGTGGCACCAATCACCACCCTGGCTACACATAAAAAACTGAAAATAGTTACCCACAACGACCAATATAAAACCCCTCGCTATAGCTGTTTTTACATGTAGAATTAAGCAATATCACTATGGAAACATTTCAACTGGTCACACAACTGACTTTCTATGTAATGACTTTATTATACGTTATCTTCTCCGTTATTTTTGTTTTTCACTGGCGTGCCTATGCTGCCAATGCCGATCTGACAAGAAAAACATTTATCATTTACTTCTCGACAACCATTCCCTTGTTGCTGACCATGGCTGTTATTAGCTTCTTTTTTATTTAATTGATTTTTATGCTTTTTGATAAGATACGTTTAGAAGAAAACGAAAAAGTCTTGAAGGTGGTACGCAGACACTGGTTTATAATAACCATAGAACTCCTAGCCGTTGCCATACTTGCCATACTACCTACTCTGATAGTCCTTGCTTTTCATCTGATGTCTAACAATTCCTCCCCTGAAGAAGGGTCTCGTTTCGTAGACATATCTTCACACATGCCACTCATCTGGTTTGGTCTGGTTACTTGGTGGTTGCTATGCGCTATGATAGCGGGAGCAGCTTGGACTCATTACTATTTAGACATTTGGGCTGTTACGGACAGGCGTATTGTATCGATTGATCAGGTACACTTCTTTAATCGCAAGGTAAACAGTTTCCGATTGGAAAGGTTGCAGGACATTAAAGTCCAAATAAACGGTATCATCCCTACCTTACTGAATTTTGGAACGATACGAGCACAAACCGCCGGTGCTATAGAAAATAACTTCAAAGCACGTGGGCTACCTGACCCGCGCAACCTGCAAGCAATAATACAACAAGCCACTGACAACCGTCTTAAATACATTTACCAAGGCGAACAAAGCCAACAAGCAAACCCGCCACAACAATTCAGCCCCAGAATATTTCCTGAAAATACTTAGTCTTGCATTTATAAAAATGTAAAACATTGACATAATTAAGATTCGTGTGTTTTTAATTATGGATTAAAGTCTCTTCTCACTTGCCATTCCCTTCACTCTGACCTAAAGTAGTGAGTATGCAAAAAAAAATAAGTACCGAGCCATACAAAGGCGTGCGCGATTTTTACCCTCGCGACTTAGCAATTCGTGAATATATTTTTAAAGTTTGGAGTCAGACAGTGGAGCAGTTTGGTTACGAACGTTATGACGCTTCCGTATTCGAACCAGCAGAACTATACCGCTCCAAAACCAGCGAAGAGATAGTTAATGAACAAACCTATACTTTCATTGACCGCGGAGACCGTGAGGTAACACTACGACCGGAGATGACACCCACAGTAGCGCGCATGGTGGCCGGTAAAAAGAGAGACTTGGTGATGCCGTTGCGTTGGTACTCCATCCCCAACTTGTTTAGATACGAAAGGCCTCAGCGTGGCAGGTTGCGAGAACACTGGCAACTAAATTGCGACCTGTTCGGTAGCGATGACACCGCTTCAGATGTGGAGATGGTGTGCTTGGCTGACCAATTATTAAAAAATTTCGGACTCACTTCCGGTGAGTTCATCATCAGAATAAATGACAGGAAGGAAATGACTGAGTTTTACGCCTCTATCGGTCTAACCGACCCTGCCACCATCAACATCTTGACCAGACTGATAGACCGCAAAACCAAACTACCGCTTGACGACTTTAAGTCAGAGCTTGGCAACATCGTGCCTGAGAAAGCGGAGGCGGTACTTGAGATAATCAACGCACCTGATAAGGAAAACGAAGTGACCAAGGCCTTGGATCGTCTGGGGCTTAAAAACGTTATACTGGACCGCTCTTTAGCAAGAGGTTTTGACTACTATACAGGTATGGTGTTTGAAATATTTTCTTCAAACACAGAACTCAAGCGCGCTCTACTGGGTGGTGGTAGATACGACAACCTAACCGGCCTGTTTAGCGATGAACCGGTGTCAGGTGTCGGTTTTGGCATGGGTGACGTATCTCTCTTGGACCTTTTGGAAAGTACGGGCAAACTGCCTCAAATAAAAACCGGACCGAAACTGATGATCATACCCACCGACAGCAAACTGAATCTGGACGCTTTAGCCCTAGCAAGAGCGTGGCATGAGTGCGGTATAGCTACAGCCGTCGACTATAGACCGAAAGCTCTGGGTAAACGTCTTCAAGATGCCGATAAGCGCCGTATCCCCTACGTAATGGTCTTTGGTACTGACGAAGTGGTAAAAGCCGAGTATACTGTAAAAAATTTAACTTCCGGAGAGTCGCAAACCGGAAGCTTTGAAATTTTAAAAAATAGATTGGTTGAAGAAACCGAAGGCCGTCAAGACGGTTTGTATTTATAAGAGCTTAATGAAAATTATTATTGTACCGTGAAATACGTAGTTTTTGACCTTGAGACGCAAAATGTATTTAGTGAAGTTAACTCCAGTGACCCTACGGCGTTGGATATTTCCGTTGCCGGCATATACGACATGAACACCGACACCTATACCACGGTAGTGGTTGATGAGCTGTCTACAATATGGCCGATAATTGAACAAGCTGACGCCTTGGTTGGTTACAACAGTAACCATTTTGACCTCCCACTACTGAACAAATACTACCCGGGAGACCTTTCCACCATAAAAAGTATTGATATTTTGGAATCGATAAAATTGTCACTGGGTAGAAGAGTGCGTCTGGATGATGTGGCCAAAGCTACCATAGGAAGCAAGAAAAATGCTGATGGTCTACAAGCGGTACGTTGGTGGCGAGAAGGTAAAATAGACGATATAAAACGTTACTGCCAACAAGATGTTAAGGTTACCGCCAAAGTATTTAACTACGCTCTTACAAATGGACATGTACGCGTCAAAGAAGGTTATAAAAATAAAGAAGTACCCATAGATACCAGTGACTGGAAAATACTCGACAAGCCTTCCGGTCTAACTCACTCACTTCCCTTCTAAACCAACGGGACATCGTGACAAAAACTATTTAAACTGGGACTTACGCGTTTGGCGAATTTCTTTGTTGCTTTCGTCACTCAAACCTTTCATCGTACCACCAAGTACGCCTCACCCAGCCCCAGTTTCGGTAACCATTTATTACTATTGTAATAAACTAAAAAATGTTTTAGTCAGTCACGAAAGAATATAAATGATCACGGAAACTGGGGCTGGGTCA
>SKGH01000043.1 GCA_007117575.1 Candidatus Kaiserbacteria bacterium
ACGAAGACCCGAAACAATCTTGAACCGGTTTCAATATATTTTGTTTGTAAGACATATTCTTAGAAAGCAGAGCGACCATAACGAAGTAAGCTTTGTGGTGAGACTTCAAACAGTTTCTTAGAAATAAATGTTTACCGAAACTATAGCTGGGTGAGGCGTACTTGGTGGTACGATGAACGGTTTGAGTGACGAAAGCAACAAAGAAATTCGCCAAACGCGTAAGTCCTGAAGGTATTAAACAGAGCTTATACACAATGCGCAAACCAACACGCTAATCTTTAAACTTTTAGCTACCTTTATTTACGCTTTAACTTTAAAATGCAAATTATTCCTCAAATTTACCGTAATATCTTAACTGATCTTTATTCATCTGTGCAATCACCCTCTGTCTTGCTTGATACGCTTTTGAGCCCAAGTTATGAGTTACGTCCGGATCTGTACTATTTACTAAATTTTGCATGAACTCTTGTTCAATTTTTGCAAAGTCTACACCGGGATTTTCATTTTTAAGTATTTCATATTCTTCTTTTGCACTTGGATCATCAGGATTATACAACACTTGTTTAAAAGCTGATCTCAATTTACTCTCTACAAAATTCAAATGAGCATCATCTTCTTCAAAAGTGTATTTTTCTGTCTCCGTTTTATCCGCATCCATAGATAGAGTTTGATCCTTGTCCAAATCTTTATCTTCATTATCACTTACTGTTCCAGCATGTTCGCCTCGCTTAGCTCTTCCAGCCTCTCTTGCCTCTTCCTCTTTCGATAACCTGTCCGATAAACTTTCTTTATTTTCTTCTTCCTTATTTCGCCTCATTTGTCTATCATCTTCAAGTAACTCATCAGTTATGTCTTGCAATCGCCCTAGGGCGATTTTTGTTTCTGGATTTTGTTCTAATGAGGCCTTCTTTCAAACATATTTTAATGTCTTATTTGTGTATGTAATTATTATAACACAAACTAAGTGCTATACTGTCAGTATAAATCAACAGTATAAAACTGTACTTAAATTTAACAATAAAGCATATGGACGAAAACGAAACTGAACAAAAAAACGACGCCTTGCTACTATACTCGTTGTTAGTATTTAGTATTTTAATGTCATCCATCATGTTGTTTTTGCTGTACTCAAGTTATGTAGAGACCAAACTTAGTGACGAAACTGATGTTAAAACTGACATTGTTTCTGATGAACTGGCTGAGCATACTGAAGCAGTAGACGGTACAGAGTCAGATTTAGATGTTGAAGAACAAGTAAGCCAAAAAAACTCGGCTGCGCCTAACTGGACTGGTGTAGAAGTTGGAGATGAAATAAACGGGATGACTGTAACAGACGTTACTTCACAAAATGACACAAACCTCACTTTACAATTAACAGGTGAACATGTGTTTACCGGATCAAGAGTCTTAACAGATTTCAACTTTGGCATGGCGACATCTGAAAATAAACCTATTCTTATTTACATAAACGACCCCGATAGTTTTCTGCATGACAGTGTAATACAGATAAAGACCGACGACTTAGAGCAACGAAACAAAATCAATAACAGTGAAGAATTTACCCTATTTTCTTTCACCATAGACCAAGCAACCTTTGCCAATCATTTATTGCCGGTACAACCCTACAACCACCAATTTGTTCATGGCTACACTGAACTACGTAACCTTAAAGTAGTGTCTTTTGCCGATATACGCGTGGGAGAAGTTAGAGATTCGTTATTTGACCAAACTTCAAAGATACAGGTTGGTGATACCGTAGACAATCTTAAAGTGACTTATGTGGCACCGTTTGACTACTCTCTATCTATTCAAACAAACTGCAACGGGAGTTTATGTGTACCCGGTCAAGTCAGAATGGACAACAACATCAGAATAAAGCTAAAGCCGATTTATCCTACAATTTTAACCGGCACCTTATTGCCGGTTGAGCTAGGTATGTTGGGAGACTTAGACCTAATTGAGTTTGATAAACTTTTAGATTACCCTAACACTTTATCGGAGAAGAATTTCTGGGTAAAACATGCTGACGGTATAAGTTCTATAAGAAACACTTACGGCGAAGGGAGAAAAGAATTTAACCTACAAACTGTAGATATTCATAAATTTCCCATGGGCATGCCTAGCGCGTCACTCATCATAAGTGATATTAAAAATTTAGAATAACCTGAACATAGCTTACTGTTTTCCACGCACTTTTAGAGGATACTGATTTCGCGTAAATTGGTATCACTATCTATTTTTACTCCATGTACATTTTAAATATTTTAATCCTCTGACCTAGTTGGGCGATCTATATTTAGTGTTTCGTGACCAAAACTCTCTCCGGCAATCTTTACCACGTCTTTGTCTATCTTACTCAGTTCCCTGTCAGCAGAATTAAAGTGATTCACGGTAGCGTTCAAACTATTACCTAACTTTAGAAAATAAGAGTTGTAGGCTTCCAGATGTCTGGTCAATTTTTCAACATTTTTTTGTATCTCTTTAGCTGATTCTTCCACCTTAAAAGCTCGAAAACCATATAAAACTGATTGTAGATATGCTGAAAAAGTGGTTGGCGAAACGATTATCACATTTTTATCATTATAGGCATAATCAATAAGCGACCTAGTGTTCACCTTAATGGAGCCCACCTCATTTACCAACAGGTCATAATAAATGGCTTCTGCCGGAATGAACATAAAAGCAAATGGTAGTGTATCGTCTTTAGGTCTTATATATTTAGCGGTTTCATCTATTCTTTTTTTAAGATCTTGCTTAAATTCACGCTCTAAGGACTCCCTGTCTTGATCACTAACCGCGTCTACCAGACGTCGATAATTATCCAAAGAGAACTTTGCATCGATAGGTATCAAACCGTCTTTGGTTTTAACCACAGCGTCAACAGTGTCACCGTCGGTAAATCTATACTGCAAAGTATAGGCGGTAGCGGGTAAGATGTTTTCAAGTACCAAGCGTAAACTTGCTTCACCCAAGTTACCGCGCTGTTTTTGATGCTTAAGTACCTTTTCTAGATTTTGCAATTGTTCTGCCACATTGTATACCTGTCTCGAACTTTCCGACACCTCTGCCACTCCCTTTTGCACGCCTAAAAGTTTTTGGTTAATACTTTCTTGTATGGAATGAATGTGCTTATTAACATCTTCATTTATCTGTCGCATCAGGTCTTGATGCCTTTGTGTTCCATGGTTTACCACCTGCGTACTCTCTCGCAATTGTTCTCGCAAAGTACGATCCATTTCTTGCATTTGTCTCTGCAAAAGCAGTACGGAATTGGGCACTTCACCGGTTTTTGTCGACCTGATAAACAAGGCGTAGACAAGCACTCCACAAATAATTCCCAGTATTAGCAAAACCAAAATCTCAAAAGTTCCCATTTGGGCATTATATCATAAGAAAATATGCTATAATCATCTAACAAAAAATATGAATTTACAAAACCAACTACGTGAAGATCTAAAAACATCACTTAAAAACCGAGACACTATAAGACTTAACACAGTACGTGGCATCCTTACTGCCTGCACCAACGAACTGGTTGCCAGCGGTAA
Organism: Candidatus Kaiserbacteria bacterium; assembly: GCA_007117575.1. Taxonomy (GTDB): domain Bacteria; phylum Patescibacteriota; class Minisyncoccia; order Phycocordibacterales; family UBA918; genus OLB19. The sequence goes on from SKGH01000043.1 coordinate 3,549, forward strand.
AACCCCTCAGGACACATTGGATGACGATGGTGTATTGTCAGTTATAAAAAAATTATCTAAACAAAGACTTGATTCCATAGAACAATACGAAACTGCCGGACGCCTTGAACAAGCAGAAAAAGAGCGTGCTGAGTTGGCTATTTTGGAAACTTATTTACCCCCCAAAATAGATATGGAAACCATACGTTCAACAGTAAAAGAAATACAAGCAGAAACTCAAATAAATGACCCTGCTCAAAAAGGTAAACTGATAGGTATGGTAATGAAAAAATTAGGCGGTCAAGCTGATGGCAATGATGTCAAGTCAGTGATTGATGAAATATTCAATCAGTAATCCTTAATATCTATGGGTAAATACGAAGCTCACCTATACAAGACAAGAGAAGATGGGTCTAGTAACGCAAATATGTATCCGGAAGATGGATTTACAGAAGAGTGTCATAAATTAGGGCTGGACATCGACGCTAAGAAAAACAATGTGACCAATGGCATGAAAGAAAATAATAATAATATACAACAGTCACTGGACGGTACATCACAATTCATTGACGAAACAAAGATTACCTCAACAGACAAAATGTCCGACGAAGACTTGAGAAGAGACATTGCGAAGTTGGATATTTTAATTGAAAAAACCCAACGACACAGTCCGAGAGATGCTGAGGAGTACAAAAAAATCAGAGAGGATCTACTTTCCACCCTAAGAAACCGAGGTACGGGGATATAAACTATACATGACTTACGCGTTTCTGATGAAGTTCGAGGCGCTGACCCAGCCCCAGTTTCCGTGGTCATTTATATTCTTTCGTGACTGACTAAAACATTTTTTTGGTTTATTACGTTAGTAATAAATGGTTACCGAAACTGGGGCTGGGTGAGGCGTACTTGGTGGTACGATTAAAGGTTTGAGTGACGAAAGCAACAAAGAAATTCGCCAAACGCGTAAGTCCTGACTATATTGAATGAGTGGAATACTTATAATAAACCGGTTTTCTATATACCAAGTATTTTTAGGATAAATACCATAAACAATACAAGCAAAGACACACCGAACCACCTGTTCATTTCCCCCTTATAAACAAATAACAAAAAAGTTATAGTGGACAGAATCATAAAGGTTATACCGTAAGATAAGACCAACTCATCAACCACCAAAGCCACAAACAAGGAAGGAAGACCTATCACCAGCAAGATATTAAATATATTTGAACCTACCAGATTACCCACCGCCAAGTCAGTATTACCTTTACTTACCGCTTTCACTGAAATCACCAACTCCGGTAAAGAAGTACCCATAGCCACAACCAGTATAGACACCAGACCGATAGACACACCAAACCACTCTGCCACCTGTGAGGCTGAAGAAACAGTATAGTGCGCTCCCGTTGCTACCGCCAACATGCCAAACAAGCAGTATAAGTAAGACTGACGATGACTAAGAACGTTTTCATTTATAGAAAGCTGATCAAATACTTTTTTTATTCGCAAAAAACGCCAATATAAATAAAGAATAAAAATAAAAATCAGTACACTACCGGTAAAAAAAGAAAGTGAGTTAGTCAATACCAAAACAACCAACATAACCGTCACCAAAGTCATGGCTATCATGTCAAAACTCACCCGAGAACGGTCAATCGTGGTAACTTTATTTACAGCAATTATCACACCAAGTATCAATAAAGAGTTGGCGATATTGGAACCAACAGCATTGGCAACTATAAACTCCAGCTTGTTCTGGGATATGGCGGCAAAGGAGGACGCTATTTCTGGCAGTGATGTACCAAAGCCCACAATAACCAACCCCACCAAAAAAGGATGCCAAGACAATCGCCTACCAATTTCACCGGCACCCGCTAAGAAAATATCGGCCCCTTTAACCAAGACATACAAAGAGATGGACATTAAACTTAAGGCGGGCAATATGTCTAACATAAATAAATCATTCGCTTACTCTAAGTTTACATGACTTACGCGTTTCTGATGAAGTTCGAGGCGCTGACCCAGCTCCAGTTTCCGTGATCATTTATATTCTTTCGTGACTGACTAAAAATTTTTTGGTTTATTACGTTAGTAATAAATGGTTACCGAAACTGGGGCTGGGTGAGGCGTACTTGGTGGTACGATGAACGGTTTGAGTGACGAAAGCAACAAAGAAATTCGCCAAACGCGTAAGTCATGGTTTAAACATTTAAAAATATAGATACTAACTAATACAAAACCCTATCAAGCACAAATGTGTGGTACTGTCGCTCTATTTTTCTCAATTCACCCCGACGTTCGGAAAAATCCGGCATAACTTTTGCCATTTCCTGCCAAAAAGCCGGACCGTGATGCAATTCTTTTAAGTGACACAGTTCATGTAACACCACATAATCTTGCAAATGTATAGGTAAAAAGATTATTTTGTAGCTAAAGTTTAAGTTTTTTAAAGAAGAACAACTACCCCAACAAGTTTTTTGATTACGTATAACCACACGGTTATAGTTAAAGTTGTAAAACTGATTCCAGTAATGCAGTCTGGTTAAAACCAGCTCCCGAGCCATTTCCTTATGTGCCAAATAATGCTGTCTTTCTTTTGTAACCGGCACTCTTTTAGTAACCCTTTTCTTCTTTCCAGACCAAAAATTGAACATAACTGCGCCAGTATAACACCAAAACAACCTCTGTACAGAGGTTGTTTTGACACATGACTGCAAATTGCAATCAAATTCTAAGAATCTGTATCTACTCTTACTCATCATCTTCCTCATCGTCGTCTTCGTCATCATCATCCTCGTCCTCGTC
>SKGH01000080.1 GCA_007117575.1 Candidatus Kaiserbacteria bacterium
CCAGATACTCTTAAGCTTATTATATTTACCACTTCGTAACCTACTGCCGCACCGGAAGAATCCAACCTCGGCGGTTCCATAGAAACAAAAATACCACCAAAATGACCTCCCGGAGTGGCGTTTTCTGGAACATCTATACGAACGCTGAATCTCTTATCCGCCCCCGCTTCTATTTCTATCGTATCACTACTTAGACTCACCCATTCAGAGATCTCAAAACCGGTTTTCTCCACATCACCCTTGGCAAAAATAGGTGCTCCCGCACCATCCACAGAAACAATATCACGAGTATATAAGTAGTAAGTTTGTTTACCGGAAGTTAGGTTGGTGACAGTTATATCATAAGAAAAAGTACTACCTGGATCAGCTACATCCTCCATTATGGCAGGTTGTATTCTTATACCAGCTCCTCCAACTTCCTGCGCCCGCACAACATTTGAAATGTTCGCTACTGTAAAAATAAAAAATAAAGAAAAAAAACAAGCTAAAAAAATGCGAACATTTCTAAACATATCCCAATAGAGTTTATTTTTACCTATAATCACACCAGTATAGCATTGACATAGCACAAACCATGAAAACTATGCACATCATAAATCATGCTTATGCATGCACTTAGGCATTAAACAAATACCTACTAAAAAAACAAAAAACACCCGAACGGGTGCTTTTTGTTTTAGCTACTTCTAAGTCTGGTTTTAAAACTTAGAAAGTAGGAGTAGCGATGTACATAAGAGTAGTTTGATAATCATCAGCAGCTTCCTGCAATGGTGTTATCTCTATCTTATAAGCTACATCTACACTTCCTATATTTGGCTCATTACCATCGGCTGGTCCATTGTGTGCAAAGATAGCACGTGGTGTGGTACTGGCTGCTACCCACCTGTCACCACCACCAATTACATTAAAGTCACTATCACTCACATAGGAATTTAAAGTGGCGTCGTTAGTGGTTAAACCCCAATGACCCCAAGTATTGCTATCCTCTATTTGATTACTCAATGAAGCAGGCCATGCAGTTGGTGTGTTGGTATAAGCTCCTTCGATAAAGCTACTTATCACAGCACCGGTTTCTGAACGAAGGTCACCGTCTTGCTCTACCGTTACCACAAAACCGTTTATAGCGTTACTGGTCACTCTTAGACGTTGACCGATTGTCTCAGGCTGTCCGGCTGTCAAAACTCCAAACGGTATAGACGTTGTACTGGAGTCAAGAGTCAACTCTTCACCATTAACATCAGCTGAAGTTGAAGCCAAACCTGAAACAGTAAACTCAAAGACGGTCTTGATTACTGCCGTTACCTGCACGGTTGGTAGGATAACGACTCGAGTGTAACCCACATCGTCAGGAGTGGTAATCATGAACTCAAACGACACAGAATCGGTTAATAATGCTGGTACGTCTACTGTACTTGGATTACTTACCACACCCGCGTCAATAGTTACCACTATCTCTGTTCCCGTTGCTGCTGTCTGGTCACCTAACTGAAAACTAACATCTTGACCAGAACTAATTAAACCAACTATACCCGCAGTCCCCGCTCCAATAACCTCTACGGTCAGATCACTAGCTTCTAGTAGATCAACACCAGTGAAGTCGTCTGGAAATGTGATAGTAATTTCGTCATTATTTTCAAGAGTATTTCCGTTTGGCGGTATACTAAACCTTATCTCATGACCAGACTGAGCTCCGGGACTGGAGTCCGTCAACGTGTTGCTTACGTCAGTTAAGTTAGCTGCTTGGGCTGTATGGTAATAACCCAAAGTAGCTAAAACTAACGCAACTGCCAACAGGGTCGCGATCACCTGATTGGCTTTGTCAGCTTGTTTTAAAAATACAAACATGTTTATTATTTAATTGGTAAATAACTACGATTTTGTAAACAATGAATCATTCACAAAATCTACTCGGTAATGGATAAGCGTGGAGATGCTTCTTACATATTTTTATTAAAGAAACTGCCTTCAATAATGTAAGTATGCTACTTTCCATTCCGATCTAATTCTAATTATATAAAAAGACAATTTTAATGTCTTTATCACCACTGTTGATAACATAAACCCTTGTTTATTAAAACAAGGGTTTATCTACCCTGTTTACCAAAGACAAAAACACCATTATGACCAATAAACTCAACGTAGTCTTATATAAATAATGTCCTTTTGTCCTATAGCACTTAACCTGTCTTAACGGTGGGGATATCTGACCAGCGCGTAGTATAAGCCGGTGACTTCTGACCGGAACGTGCTCCGGCTTCGGTATTTATCAGTCGCGCATAAGTAAGAACTTGCGACCCGAATTTATCTTCCATAGCGTCCATTAACTTCTCCAAGGTGGTGGTATTTTCAGTCTTGACTTTATCCTCAAACAAAGACAAAGAACGTGTACTCAGCGGAGAAATATCGAACACTGACACCTCCACTTTTCTACACCACAACCCCTCACGCCACAGCTCACGCAATAGTCTACCCACTACTCGCAACAGTACATTGGTCGAATCGGTCGCTTCTATCATCACCGCCTCCCTGCCTATGCTACGTCTTTTTTGACCGTAAGCCTTCACCAAAAAACTCAAACGCACACCTCTGGCCTGCAGTTTTTCTTGACGCAACTTACGCGCGCAGACCGACACATGATAAAACACAAACCGCTCCACATCTGAGAGTCGCTCTGTCGGCACCGCCAAAGACCGTGAACTGGTTAGACTGGCACGCACATCAGCGGTGGGTAGCTTAACTCCATAAACCTGCTTCCCTAACAACTCCTGCCTCACACGACTACCATACACACCCCATCTGGAACGCACTGCCACCTCAGACAAAGACATGAATTCTGAAGCTGTCTCTATACCCAGCGCCCCTAACTGCCCATTGATACCTCCACCCAAACCCCACACCTCAGTGCAAGCCCATTTTTTACTCATCTTTAACCACCGCTCATAAGGCAAGAAAGTAACACCTGTCGCTTGCGATTTGGCAACCTTAGAAGCAACCTTGGCAAGGGTTTTAGTGTCGGCCAAACCGACAGAGACGGGTATGCCGGTGTGATGCATTATGGTTTGACGCAGATTTTGTAATTTTTCTAAAATCTCGTGGTCATTGTCTATGTTAATAGTAAAAAAAGCCTCATCTATAGAGTAAACTTCACAGGTTTCTGTAAAGTTTCGCAACACACTCATAACTCTGGCGGAAATGTCTCTATATAGCGTAAAATTTGAAGAAAAACTCACAATAGAGTGCTTGTCACACATATCACGTATCTGAAAATGAGGCACGCCCATGGGTATCCTCAAGTCTTTCACCTCTTGCGAACGTGCCACCACGCAACCATCATTGGAAGATAGAACCATGACCGGCTTATTTGCGAGATCGGGTCTAAAAAGTCTCTCACAAGACACAAAAAAGTTATTGCAGTCAAGTAAACCGATAAGTCGAGAGGTTGTGTTCATAATAAAAACTAAAAAGGTTAAAACTTACGCGCTTGCGTCAAAGTTACTCAACAAAAATGGGTGTGAAGCACAAAACGTTTAAAAAACCCGCACACTGCCAACCACCACTCCCCAAACACAGCACTCGCTATCGGCAGTGATCGCTATGGGCTCGTAATTATCATTAGCCGATACCAGTAAAGGTTTTGATGCCGTACCACCCAATATCTTAACCACCATCTCCCCCGCCACCGCTACCACCACTATGCGACCAACCGTTGGTGACACGGAACGGTCTACCACCAACACGTCACCATCAAAAATACCCGCTCCTTCCATTGAGTCTCCCGCCACCCGTACAAAGAAAGTGGCTGACGGATTTTTTACCACCAAATCATGGACATTCAGTGTCTGCTCTACCATGTCGTCTCCCGGTGCCGGAAAACCGGCCGACGGCCTACACATATACAAAGGACACAACCCCGAATTTAGATTTTTTACCGTATTTGTTGTCATAAGATCAATTTTTTATAACAATCACTTATTTTCATAAAAAACACACAAACCTATTTATGCAATAACACTTCCGGCCGTTAACAACACATGGACAGACCACAACCCAACCATTACCACTAACAATAAGAAACTAAAAGATACCGACCGCCACAACCCTTGTCGTACACCAAGTATTATAGACACCAACAATGATAACACGACCATGGTAGCCAAAGTTAAATATACAGCCTGTAACCAAGTACTGGGCTGAGTGGCTATCCTCAACAGCCAAGGCGTGTGTTTATCATACGAAGACCCCACAAAAAAGGCCTTAAAGTCTTCATTTGTCACACTAGAAGTAGACATGTGACTGGAAAACAAGACATTTACTTGCTCAGAATCAGCATGCTCCAAAGTTGCCACGGGCACATTTTCCTCTGTAGGAGTAGCTGTTGTTGATAGGTCAACAGACTCTGCCAACACCTCTGTAAAAAAGTCAATATCCTCTGTAAGGTCGGTATCCTCTGTATCAATATTTGTTTCTGTAACTGTAAACTGAGACTCTTCTACCACAAACGGCGCCTCCACTTCCCCTTCGGCTTCTACCGCCACTTTATCAACCGGTACAGCCATGGGGCTACCAAACATTTGCACCACATAAACCGTTTGATAACCTTCATAAGTACCAACCGCCGTACCGACACCGATTTCCCTATAACGACCTGCCAATATATTGTCTCTATGCAAAGGTGAACGCATCCAAGCATCAACCAGCTCTCCTGAATCGGTAAAATGAATACCCAGATTTTCACCGGCATGAGCAAACTCATAACCAACCAATTCAAACCAATACCAAGGAGACACTCCATCAGGACTGTAGTGTGAAAAATACTCATTTACAGCCATATGCTCCGCTTTAAGTCTCGCCGCCTTGTCTAATAAAGGGTTGCGAAGCAGAGGTGAAACTTGTTCACCTGACCTTGCTTCATTGGTCAGATCTACTACCACTGCCGGCAAAACCGTCGACACCAACCACTGAGAACCGGTCCACAACAGAGCGTGTAAATTGGCCAATAAAAAGGTTAGAAAAATACAAAAACCCATCATCACCATCGCTCTTCGTTGCCAGAGTCTAGCCGAAACTTGCGCGTTTGATAAAAAACTTAACTTATTTACTATCAGTTGCCACATAACCTATTAGACCAGTATAACCCAACATAAGTGAGTATAGAACAACCAACAAAACCCCGCCCTTAAACCATTACCTAACGCTTTATGGACAAAAGACCAAACAAAGTATAATCTTCAATAATAATCATGGTAAAAAAATCACCTGACAAGATAAGGATTAATAAATTTCTCGCCGATAAAGGCGTGGCTTCACGCCGAGAAATAGATACCCTAATAGAAAAAGGCTTGGTTACAGTCAACGGAAAAAAGGCCGTGATCGGGCAACAGGTAAATGAAGAAGACGCTATAGAAGTTAAAACATCATCCCAAACAAAAAAATCTTACCTAGCATACTATAAAGGTCGTGGCATCATCACTCACTCACCTGACCATAATCAAACTGATATCGCGACACAGATCAAAGAAAAATACGGCTTAACAAACATATACCCCATAGGTCGCTTGGATAAAGACTCAGAAGGTCTGATGCTTTTAACAAACGACGGTCGCCTGAATAAACGCCTACTAAACCCTGAGGCCGGTCATGAACGTGAGTATGATGTCACTGTCGACAAACCAATACCGCCGATGGCTCTTAAAAAAATGGCCAAAGGTCTTAATATTGAGGGATATAAGACCAAACCCGCTCAAACCCGCCCACACGCAACAAATCGCTATCGATTCAACATCACGCTTACCGAAGGCAAAAAGCACCAGATCAGAAGAATGTGTGCCTCCTTGGGTTTTCAAGTTCAATCCTTAAAACGTGTTCGGATTATGCATATTGAATTGGGCAAACTAAAACCAAACCAGTTCAGAAAACTAACAAAACCCGAACAAACTCAATTATTGCAAAAGCTGGGACTGATAAACACGCAAAAAGTGTAGTGCGTTATAAACTTTTAACAGCGATAACAATTACATGACTTACGCGTTTCTGATGAAGTTCGAGGCGCTGACCCAGCCCCGGTTTCCGTGATCATTTATATTCTTTCGTGACCGACTAAAACATTTTTTGGTTTATTACGTTAGAAACTGTTTGAGGTCTCATCGAGGTCCGGAGTGGCTAAAAATATGAGCGAAAAACGAGGTGGAGTCTGATGTGAACTGTCGTTCACAGAA
>SKGH01000060.1 GCA_007117575.1 Candidatus Kaiserbacteria bacterium
GCCTCACCCAGCCCCAGTTTCCGTGATCATTTATATTCTTTCGTGACTGACTAAAACGATTTTGGTTTATTTCAATAGTAATAAATAGTTACCGGAACTATAGCTGGGTCAGCGCCTCGAACTTCATCAGAAACGCGTAAGTCATGAAAATATAAAGACCCCGATAAAGCCAAATGGAATTATCGGGGTCAGGTGAACTAGTCAAAACAATAAGCAAATAATGCTAACAAACTCATTAAAACCACAATAAACAGCAGACTCACAAAAAACGTCTCAGACATTATTTGCTTAAAGAGTAGGCAAAAGATAAGTAGCACCCATTGCGCGATAAACCTCATTTTTCCAAGCCATCGTACTTCTTTCAGCTTCCTGACATAATACACAAGTAAAATAGAAAGCTCGATAAAAACAATTATCCATATTAAAACCTTTAACAATTGGCTTGTATTCAGTGCAAAAAAATGCCAGAGAAGTACCGCGGTAAACGCCCTGTCACGTAAAGGGTCCATAATTTTCCCCAAGTGACTATGCTGGTCAAATTTATCAGCTACCACACCATCTAACGCATCACTTATGATGATCAACACAGATAACATCATAAAAACAAAAAGACGGGTAGGATCAACGACTACATAATACCCATAAATGCTTACCGCAACTAAACCCATAGCTGTGATGAGGTTTGGTAGAGTAAATATTTTTTTGGTCACATATCGACGCTTGTCATTAACCACTATCCGACTATAGATGAACCACAATGCTTTTACAGTCAAGGCTTGCATGAGTTTACTCCTCAGCCAAATATTTTCTATATTAAAAATACTACTTTATTCTAAAAAATCAATATTGTGCTTTATTATTTATTATTTTTCTTAAATAATCATAATATACCCATTTTCTACATCATCAGATAACAAACTTGGTTTTCTAAACATAACAGTGATAAATAAAAAGACTGAAATCATATAAAAATTTGACTGATTAACGGCTATTTGCTAAAATCATCAACGTTCATCGCAATGGGTCAAAAAGAAAAAGAAACGTATCGCTACGGCACAGTCGAAGAAGCGCTACCAAACGCGCTTTTTCGTGTGAAGTTTGATGATACCGGAGAATTATCTATAGTGTATCTAGCTGGAAAGATGCGTCGCTTTCGTATTCGAGTATTAGTTGGTGACAAGGTTACAGTAGTGCCTGATCCTTACGGCGGGAAGGGAAGAATAGTCAAGCGTTCTTAAGCGCACTTGGTTTCTAACTGAAACTATGTTAAAACAGTCCGTATTAAATTATGAAAGTAAAATCATCAGTAAAAAAAATAAGTCCGGACGACAAGATTGTTCGTAGAAGAGGACGAGTCTACATTATCAATAAACTTAAACCACGCCACAAACAAAGGCAGGGTTAACAAATGATCATATGCGTATATCCGGCATTACAATTCCAGAGAATAAACAGCTTACCTACGGCCTAGCTTCTATCTATGGTATCGGCTATAGTCGCGCCCGTAAGATTCTTAGTGAGCTAAACATAGAACCAACCACTAAGCCAACCGACATACCGGTGGAATTAGAAAATGCAATTCGTGAAAAAATTGAATCTTTTACAATTGAAGGTGACCTGAAGCGACAAACAGCCGGAAACGTAAAACGATTAAAAGACATACAATCATACAGAGGTAGCAGACACGCAAAAAGGTTGCCGGCACGCGGACAGCGCACAAAAACTAACGCCAGAACTCTTAAAGGAGTAAAGAAAACTATGGGTTCGGGTAAGAGAAAACTTGAAAAAACATAAACTTTAAATTATTTTAAACTGATTTCCTATGGGTAAGAAACGAATCATAAAAAAAGGCGGTGGTTCTGATATAGCAGGTACTTCACGTGCTCTAAATAGAATACCTAAACAAAAACTTGCTAGTGGAACCTTGAACATACTGGCAACATTCAACAATACACTGGTAACACTGTGTGATCCTAAAGGTAATAGTGTAATGTCGGCCAGTAGCGGAGCTTTGGGTTTTAAAGGTTCAAGAAAGAGTACACCTTTTGCTGCCGCTAAAGTGGGTGAAATAATCGGCGAAAAAGCTGTGCAAATGGGTATGAAAGAAGCGAAAATAGTTATTCGTGGTGTTGGTGCCGGACGCGAGTCCGCGCTAAGAGCTTTTGCCGGTAAGGGTATAACCGTAACAACCATAACAGACAAAACACCCGTTCCACATAACGGACCACGACCCCCTAAAGCAAGACGAGTATAATCCGTCATCTTATTTGAAATAAACATGATTCGCTTTAATAAAATTTAAATATGAAAATAGGACCAAGATTCAAAATTGCCAAAAGATTGGGAGCTCCAATATTTGAAAAGACTCAGACTCAGAAGTTTGCGTTGTCTGAAGCACGAGGTGGAAAAAATAAAAAACGTCGAACCCAGATGAGTGACTACAAGCGTCAGCTACTTGAAAAACAAAAAATGCGTCTTACTTATGGAATAACTGAAAAACAACTCAGACGTTATGTAGACGAAGCTTTTGACAAAAGTCGTACTCCTATAATATATTTAATGGTCAGACTGGAGCGAAGACTTGATAACGTTGCCTACAGGATGGGTCTGGCTAAGACTAGGCGTTTGGCTAGACAGATGGTGTCTCACGGTCACTTGACAGTTAATGGTAGAAAAGTGACAATTCCTTCCTACAGTGTCAAGACCGATGACACTATCGCTGTACGAAATGGCAGTCGTGAAAGTAGTTTATTCTTATCACTAAGTGAAACTCATGAGCCAGCATCAGTTCCCAACTGGCTAACTTTTGATAGTAAAAAATTAACAGGGAATATCAAGTCAGAACCAATGACCGACCTAAGTGAGTTATTGTTCGACCCGGCGCAAGTATTGGAGTACTATAGTCGTTAATAATAAGGTTTTAATTTTATCAACTAGTTCAATCTATTTCAAAATATGTTGGAAACAAATATCACATTGCCATCAAAACCGCGAATTGTAAGAGAAGAAGAATTTAGCGGTATTTACGAGATCGACGGCCTATATCCGGGCTACGGCCATACACTTGGCAATTCTTTAAGGCGTATAATTTTGTCATCTCTGCCAGGTAGTGCGGTGACAAAAGTAAAAATTCAAGATGTTCAACACGAGTTTTCTACCATAAATGGAGTGAAGGAAGATGTCCTGACCATCTTACTAAACATAAAAAGAATTTGTCTTAACATGCACCAAGACGAACCCCTAACTATAAACCTAAGAAAAAAAGGGCAGGGCGTAGTCACAGCCGGAGATCTGGAGTTACCGAGTCAAATTGAAGTATTAAACACCGAACAATACATAACTGAAATTACAGATAAAAATACAGAGTTAAATATTGAACTGTTGATTGAGAAAGGTCTGGGCTACATACCTCGAGAAGTTCATCAAAAAGAAAAGGTGGAAATTGGTACTATCGCGCTTGATGCCGTATTTACCCCGATAAGAAGAGCCAACTATGAAGTTGAAAATATGCGAGTGGGAGACAGAACTGATTTTAACAGACTAAGAATTTCACTTGAAACAGATGGTACGATTTCACCTCGTACCGCCATGGAACAATCAATTGAAATAATGATACATCAACTTAAATCTATTATCGGTTTTCAGGAACCGGAAGTCACTGAATCAAACGAACAGATTGAAGTAGTCAGTGAAGAAAAAACTGAACAGTCAGATATGGATCAAGATGTGCTGAAAACAAGAATTGAAACTCTTGATCTTAGTCCCAGAACATTATCAGCCTTAGAAACAGCCAGCGTAAGAACTGTGGGCGGTCTGGTAAGAAAAACTAAAAATGAAATACTCAAATTAGAAGGAATTGGTCCAAAAGGTGTTGAGGAATTATCTAAACTTATGGAGACCATGGGTATTTCATTCAGTGGAGATAAATAAAAAATTTAAGAATAATCACAGCTTGGAACATGAAACACGCACACAAACAACGCACACTGGGAAGAGTAAGAAATCAACGAACGGCTTTACTGCGTGGTTTAGCGATATCATTGATAGACAAAGGTCAGATAAAGACTACTTTAGCAAGAGCAAAAGAGCTTAGACCTTTTGCTGAACGCTTGGTAACTTATGGTAAATGTGGTACCATAGCAGCCCGTAGAAACGCGTCAGCAAACTTAGGTGACCCGTCTGATGTAATATTGCGCAAACTTTTTGCTGAAATTGCACCTAAGATGAAAGACCGTCAAGGTGGTTACACAAGAATTATAAAAATGGGTCTAACAAAAGCCGGCAGGGAGGAAGCTGTCATTGAGTTTGTTGAATAACTCTGTTAAACGTAAAATTAATATAGACTTAACAAATATGAATCCTACTTCGCAACATGAAACTATAACACTTGACGCTAAAGGTTTGCGTCTAGGAAAACTCGCAACCCAGACAGCTTCCATACTACAAGGTAAAAACCGAGTCGATTTTTCAAGAAACACTATAGCACCCGTGCATGTAACCATAATAAACGCTAGCCGGATGGATCTAACAGAAAGGCGAAAAAGTGATATTTACCAATCTTATTCCGGCTACCCGGGTGGGAGAAAAGAAGAAACTTTAGAACACTTGGCTAAAAGGTTGGGCTATAAGGAAGTCCTTAAGAGAAGTATTGGCGGAATGTTGCCAAAAAATAAACTACAACGGCTTATGTTACGCAATCTAACTATAAACGAATAATTTACAATGAACACAATGACTAAATATACAGAAGGAATAGGTAGAAGAAAGACAGCTAGCGCACGTGTTCGTATAGTTGTCAATAATTCAGACAAGACAAACATCCTGATAAACCAAAAACCTCTCACTGAGTACTTTAAACTGGAATCTCACCAACAAAGCATAACTGATGTTTTAGCTGTTCCAGATGCAGGTATAGATAATTACGATATAACAGTTCATGTTTCAGGGAGCGGACTATCAGCACAAGCAGAAGCTATACGTTTAGGTATAGCCAGAGCATTAGTCAAAGAAAAAATAGACAGACGACAAGTTCTAAAGCCAAAAGGTTTCTTGGAGAGAGACCAAAGGTCTGTGGAAAGGAAGAAATTCGGTTTACGAAAAGCACGCAGACGACCACAGTGGAGTAAGCGATAAGCTGACTCTATTTATTAAGGACTATAAAACAATTAGTCCGATGATGCCGACAAAAAACATACTTGAGGTATAGACCTTTACCTTTGTTACTCAACAATCTGCAAAGAAATTGATTCTCAAAAAATGACGAAGCCACTATCTATTTACAGGTCATAAGATTATATTTATAATATTTAGAGCTATGAAAAATAAAGACAGACAAAATAACATACATAGCAACCAGACACCTGAACCTGACATAGAACTGGAAAAAGATACACCTGAAACAGAAGACGATGTAGAATTGATTGAAACCGAAGTACAAGCCCAAGACGAGATAAAGAAGATCAAACAAAAATTAAAAGACTGCAATCAAGAAAAACAATTAATTCAAGACAATCTGCAAAGAGCCAAGGCTGAGTTTCTTAACGCAAAAAAGCGCCTTGAAGCAGAAAAAGAGTTGTCGAATGAACGGATACTGAATCAATGCTTAACATCTCTACTGTCTATGTGTGATAGTTTTGAGATGGCGAAAAATGATGATGGAGTCTGGAATTCAGTTGACGATAATTGGCGTAAAGGAATTGAGGGTATAGAAATGCAGTTAAAAAGTATCTTGGATACATATTCAGTAGAGAAAGTGGGCCTTAATATCGGTGACTTATTTGACCCTAGCAAACACGAGGCGGTGGGTATCGAAAAAACTGAAGATCTGGATAAGAAAAATACAGTATCAAAAATAATACAAGCTGGTTATATTCGAAAGCGTCATGATGGTTCTAATGATCTACTTAGGCCGGTGCGGGTTATAGTGGTAGATGTAGATACGGAATAGATCATTACATAAATTCATTGAACATATACATGACTTACGCGTTTGGCGAATTTCTTTGTTGCTTTCGTCACTCAAACCGTTCATCGTACCACCAAGTATGCCTCACCCAGCCCCAGTTTCCGTGATCATTTATATTCTTTCGTGACTGACTAAA
>SKGH01000106.1 GCA_007117575.1 Candidatus Kaiserbacteria bacterium
GGCGCTGACCCAGCCCCAGCTCCAGTTTCCGTAACCATTTATTACTAACGTAATAAACCAAAAAATGTTTTAGTCAGTCACGAAAGAATATAAATTATCACGGAAACTGGAGCTGGGTGAGGCGTACTTGGTGGTACGATGAAAGGTTTGAGTGACGAAAGCAACAAAGAAATTCGCCAAACGCGTAAGTCATGTACTTATCAATCTTACCGTGGCCTTGGTAAATCAAGCAAAGAAGTCCTGCCGGCAATTATCTTGAATAGATTTTCTACAAAATCACCGCCAGCATAACCAATTACCACACCCAAAGCAGGGGTTATAGTTGGTAAGTCTAGAAAGGTGATGTTTAAATCATAACTGATCCAAGCTGCCAACAAACCGGCCCCCGCTGACACTCCCACGCTTAAAAGAAAAAGGTCTAGCATAAATTTTGTTTCCTTATAGGAACGTCGATACTTAACGTAACCCACTAAACCTCTCATCATACCGCCGATAGTACCGGCAAATATTATCACAACCAGTCCTGTCATATTTTTTATTAACAAATAAGTACTTTATAATGGTGCGCCTGTTGCAAAAAAGGGAACGGGCGATTTTCTGCTATTTAAAAAAACCATGTACCCAAAAAAGTTTATCTATGGCACACAATTAAGTATAACGCTAAAAGCAGTACTTGTTATAAACCATAGGTGGACATTTGTTAACGCGTACTTAATGTCTGACGCAACCAAGAACGAAAGTCAGACATTAAACTTGAGAAAATGCCACGGTTAAGATATTTACTAGACTCAACCAGTGGTATGTTGTCAAAATATTGTTTTAAAATACCAAACCGATTTTCATTTCCACTCCTTACACTTACTTGGTTCTCTGTTTGAATGCTAATAGCTGTGTCTGAAGAAAAATCGCCGGTGCCAACTACAGGAGGTAAGAATTGATCACTGCTAAGAGAAAGTGTGTTACTCTGCCAATAACTTGCTATTTCTAATCGTTCAAACTTAGTTAAAGGAAACTCTTTTACGCCCTCACAAACTATATTGTTTATCGTGTTACGTGTAGTGATATATACATATCCTGACGGTTCAGCCAGACCCCATGGCTTCAACACGCTATCTCTGTGTCGAAATTGAAATACTTCCACGGCAGCTTTGGTATATTTATCAAATTCTCCATTTACTGTAAGTTGCATTGACAAATGTTCATTAAGAAAACTTTGCAGTCTCGCAACATCAGCGGAGTCATTGTTCTTACCATAGCGAGAGTAACCGGTTAAGTACTCTTCACATGTTTTTTCACCTAAAACCATCGGCTCAGGCTCTTCCAACAGGGTGTCTGTCAACTCAATACTTACTCTGGCGATAGAGGACATATAAATAGTCTCATCAGTCAATTTTTTACTTCGATGCAAACCGACCACCTGTGCTTCATTAGTGTAAATACCGAGATCTGAACTGGTTGCAAACTCAGTTGAATATTCGATAGTAATCAGCTCATTGGCTAAGATTGTTTCTAAATTCCATCTTTGTTCATCTATAACCACGCCATTAGGGTCAGTCAGTCTATCAAACAAGTAAGCATTGTAAACAGGACCGCCTGTATTTTTAATTTTTAATGTGTAATTGATCACGCCCGGTACTAACGACTCTAACACATCCGCAGTTTTAGTTACTTCCAGATTGGCTGGCAACGAATCATGTCCGGTTAAAACCTGTCCGGATGAACGAAAATTACGCCCTGCATATACCGTTACTTTATCAGTATTATTATCTAGGTTATCTTCACTCTCTCTGGCCGAGATAGTCACTTCCAGATCTATGGGTCTTTTCCCAATACGTGGCAGTCTGTCACTGACTCTGGCGGTATAAGAATACTCCACCGTTTCCCCCGAGGCGACTGTGCCTATATTGCGACGAGCGACTGCCCTACCGTCTTCGTCAGATAAGAACTCGACACCAAACAACTCCAACTCATCTCGGTCAAAAATCTTATCCAAAACCACCTCACTAGCATTAGTATCACCCAAGTTGGTTACAGTAAATATATAAGTGAATTCTGAACCCGGCATTAAATTACCATTTGTCTCCGCTCGTGCTCCAACCCAGAGATCTGGACGACCAAACGCTAAGTTTCCATTCCAGTTTCCAAAAATATCGAAGATCAACATTGCCCAGTTTTGACCCAAAACATTGGTGTTTGCTATATTAACAATACTGGCATTGGCGTAAGCATCTCCTGTATTTATAACACTATCCCCTTCACCATGTATCTTATTTTCTCCGGTTAACGCATACACTGAGACGTTGTTATTTATAGTCGCTTGGTTATGATTGTTAACATTTAAAGACGAATGTCCACTCTCTCCACCAGAAACTTCTCCCGTCTGATACAATTCAATACCCTGTGGTGTCTCTTTCCACGCCATCCCTTCCGGTAAACCAAACACCTCTCCAGACCAATCACCGTGAACCCTCAACAAAAGCAAGAAAGAAGAACCGCCCAATAAATTTTGATTTACCTTATTTACCACGTTAGCTCCGGTACTCCCATCGCCGGTCATGATCACACCGCCACCACTAGCTGTGTTATTTCCCGTCTGGGTTACTGCCTCAAGCTGATTATCTATATCAACAAGATTTTCATTGTGAACTGAAGCATTTACCGCTCCCCCAACCTGTCGGAAAATATCACTAAAAAAATCTGCATTTGGTAAAACTATATCACCGCTTAAGTCACCGAAATTATCAAATGACAAAAGTAGATAATTTGAATCAACTATGTTGGTATTGACCATATTGGTTACATTGGCGCTGGCGTAGGCGTTGCCGGTATTTATCAAGGTGTCGCCATTTCCGGTTGCCATATTCCCACCAGTCTCAGCATAGACTTGAAGGTAATTTTCAAGAGTAGCAGTGCTATGGTTCTGAACTAAAAAATCTTCCTCTACACCACAAACACTAGGCAAGCACGGATCAGTCGTCATAGCTACGCCGTCACTAACAAAATCAAAAATAGAAAAAATATTTCGTAAATCTATGTCACTATAACCCAGTAAACTAAAGAAGTTTATAAATCCTTGAGAGTTTATAATATTTGTATTGGCTAAGTTTACTACGTTTGCTACCGCTATGGCATCACCGGTGATAATGGTAGCCGGAGTACCACTGGCATAATTAACGCCACTTGAAGATGTAGTGGTGGCTTTATTTGAAATTACCGCCTTGTTACTGCTAGAAGCGATAAATGAACTTTTATCACCTTCTATGTCGGAATAAAATTTAGGCAAAGGTTTACCACTTGTAGCGTTTTCCTTACCGTTATTTTCAGAATTGTTACCATCCTTTTTAGTTTCATTTATCAGGTTGGTGTTGGTTTTATTATCAATCTCTAAAATAGCTACGGAACTACCCGTAAGTAAATTCACCTCACCATCACCTTCCTTACCGTCTTCCCCTTCGTCACCCATTTGTCCTTCCTTATTCAAAATATCCTTGTCATCTTTTTCGCCTAAACTGCTCTCATCTTTTTGAAGGACATAATCGTCATCAGAGTATCCGCCAGACTCAGTATCTTTGTCTTTATTTATTTCTTTATCTAGCTCTTTGTCTGTTTTATCTTCTTGTTTCTCAACATCAACATCAAGAGACTCATCAGGTAAATCTTTATCCAAAACCTCCTCCGCGGAAGCTGTGAACGCGAGACCAAACAAGGATTGTAAAAATAGTATTGATACCAACAATAGCGACAATGCTACATGAGTCTTAGGTGTGTTTTGTTTTATAGCTTTTTTCATGACTGTTTTATTAATAACTGAGTAAGTCTATCTAGTAATACTTCCAAAAGAGCTATAACAGACCGTAAATCTTCAATATCGGCTGTATTTTTATTAGTGTAAGACAATGAATCTACTTCATATGAGTTAGGTGTATGATTTGCATAAACTTGACCATCTCCCTCTACAACAATTTTTTGGTTATACTCTATATTGCCATTTGTAGAAGTTTCTTTGTAAGATTCAACTACCTGACCATTAACAGTTGACTGCACTGACACAAAAGAGCTTGCTTGACCACCATTGTCAGCTCTAGACTCCACTGATACTTGATTTACTATCGAGTTTGCTTTAACTGAATTAAGCTTTGTTGAAAAAACAGCTAATACTGCAAAAACTGTGAGTAGGACAAGTAAGCCCGAGTAAGTCTTAAATTCTGATTTCCACAATAACATATTTTTCATAAAAGTAACCCTCTATAACTACAAATTCTCTATATTTTATTTAATCCTCTTCACAGACAGTAAGTACACTAGTATTTCGTATTTATACTAACTCCACCCCTCGAAAGCTCACCTTTTATTCTGTTCTGTAAAAAGTGAACTAGCCGAAGGGAGGAACAAGTCCTCCACTTACAGCATCTACGCTATGTTCTTTACTTAGCGAGTTACACGAGTAACATTTCGGTTTACTCGAGTCTCAACCAAAGCGTCAGATAGAGCGTCACCGGAAACAACTTCTCCGGCAGCACCTCCAGTACCACCATCGCCTCCATTTCCGCCTGTAGCGTTACCTCCATCTAGGTAAACAGGGTAATGCATATTGTGCCATTCACCAAAGTTGTAACCTTCAGTTTCGGCATCTCCACCACGCGCACCTCGGTCACCGTTACCACCAGCAACATCATTGTCGCCGGTATGAGCTTCCACTGCTAAGAAATTAGCAAGTGAAGCTGTGTTTCTGTTACGTACTCTTATGTCATCACTGTCAGTGCTTTTAGCACATGGGCCATTATAGTAACCATGACATGGATGAACTGCTTCCTCTGTTTCGCATCCACAACCTTCAACATCTGTCTCGTTGTAGTTAGCGTCATTTAATACTGTAGCCACAGCTGTAGCAGAACCACTCACAACCAAACCGCCTGAAGCTCCATTACCGCCGAAACCTCCATGACCGCCAACAGCATCACCTCCTCTAGATGAAGCGTCGCCTCCGCGAGCACCACGGTCTCCGTCGCCACCACGTGCGCTATTAGCGCCTGTGAATGCACCAACGTAAACTTCGTTAACGATTGAAGCATCATTATCGTTTACTACCTTAGAATCATCCGCCATAGCTGGGGCAACAACTGCTAAAGCTAAAGCTAAAGCTGAGACCATAGCTGTACTAAACGTAATTGTAGAAGTTTTAATCATATTATTTTTTTATATAATTATTAATCTTATAAATTTTCAGCCGATACTCATACGGCACGCGCGCAACGCACGAATACCTAGCTAAATAATCGTGAACTATAAATACAGTTCACGTAAAGACAGACAAGACCATAAGTAAAAACTTGCATATTATTACGTGCTCTGTAGAACAATTTTCAAATGTTAAATAACAAAAAAGCGACCCTGCTATCTATAACTTAGAAGCAAAAGTCGCTTTTTAGAGAGTGGCGAAATAACACACAAAAAATTACATGAAATGTAAAGTTTATTCTTATGTGCATTGCGCGAGGAAACATATCCATTACTACCAACGTTCCCACCTTAGTTTCCCCGCCAAGTCGAACGTAGTGTATATACTATTCCCGATTTTGAAACTCGTCAAACAAAAGACCTGTTAATTAGTTAACAGAACAGACTAAAATATATTTGTAAAGTAGGGTTCATTTCTATAGCAACAAAATTTAATGATTAAAAAAAATGAGGTCAGTATTTTTTCTACAATGACAACGATTTTAATTTTAAAAATATAAAGTATAATTAGATCATACTGAAAGCTCTGCGCGCTAATCTCAAGAAGAAAGATAAAAGAAACAGTTGAATAGATATTTACAAAAGTAAATTAATAAAGTTTATAAAAGTCACATCATAAAACTTTCTACAGGACCAACTACACTAGGGGAAACAGTCACAGTAAAAAAATAGTAACTGTAGGTAGTTGATCCTGCAGAAAGTTTGATGAAAACATGACTTACGCGTTTCTGATGAATTTCGAGGCGCTGACCCAGCCCCGGTTTCCGTGATCATTTATATTCTTTCGTGACTGACTAAAACGATTTTGGTTTATTACGTTAGTAATAAATGTTTACCGGAACTATAGCTGGA
>SKGH01000066.1 GCA_007117575.1 Candidatus Kaiserbacteria bacterium
ATAAGACTAAAGACAGTTTCTAAGAATAAGTCTAATGCGGTCAACTTTTAAATTCAAAATTTAACTTTATCCTCAAATTAAAAGCTCAATTTCGGTTCCCTTCCCCTATGATCACTATTCTTTCTTACCAAATGGTACCAAATAGACAACCGGTTCATTTTCTTTAGTTCCAACAAATTCTTGACCGGCACTTGGGTCAAAGCCACCCATTACGGTCATACCCAAACCTAGAGACTCAGCTTGTAGATAGAGGTTTTGCGCAATATGACCTGATTCTTGTAGCAGAAGTCGCTCTGTCGCTTCTCCGTAAATATGATAACGATGATACATATCGCCGGTTAATAAAATAACCGCCGGTGCATTCTTGGGATGTGGTTGAGTTGTTATTTTTGCCCACTCCTCAGAAAATTCACCTTCACGCACCAAACCTAAAGCATGGGATTCTTCTAAATATTCATACAAACCGGGTTCAAGATCTTCAACCATACTTACTACTATAAACAAAGACACCGGTTTGCCACCACCCGCCGATGGCGCGCTACGTCTACCATCTTCACTCGTAACCCCCATACCTGCCCACAACATCTGGGACACCTCCTCTAAACTCAAAGGACTGTCTTTGAAATCACGGAAAGAGCGTCTGGCAAATATGGCACTCTCAACTGAAAGATCTCCGATTGTCTTTGGTTCGGGCAGGCTGATACTATTTTGATATAGACGTACCGTCTGTTCATATTCCTCTGGGGCATGCCAAGCATAATTATACTCATTTTGTTGCTCAATTATCACCGGTTCGGTAACAACCACAGTCTTCTCATGCGGGTATAAAATGTATGAGAATAAAGCACCTGCTATGAAGAGTAACGAGCCGATACCTATTAGTATAATTCTGGTATTTGGTTTTTGTTCCATATATATTTTTTACCTTCTCATTATACGCATTATACGAGAAACAAAATAAAAAAAATAAAGATATACACAACCTTACCATTTAGTTTTAACAAAAAATAATTTATGGTTAGTATGTAGTTAATTGTTATCGTTCATAGATGTTTTTGAACGAACATATTTATGCCCAAGTTGTTAATAAGGATTTTAAGTTTGTATTGTTTAGGTTTGTTTGTTCTCTTGGGTGCTATTTTTCTAAATTTTATTAGTTCATATTTAGGACTAATGAACTGGTTTGATTTCTTACAAAAAACTAACCCTATTAATGAAGTTGTATTAATAGACGCTATATGGCTCTTTATCATCTACCCTACCTGTTTAGGCTTACTCACCCTTGCCTTAGCTACCGTATTTAAATCAAAATTAAAAAAGACTTAAATAGTTTTCTATATTTAATAACCACTATAGCAAGTTAGAAAAACCTACATCACTAATGTATAAATTTTTAACTATTGTTTTTATCATTTAAAATTTTAATAAGAGAAAAAAAGTTCAAGCAAACTAAGATTAGGAATTGATCTGGATTAACTTCTCAACCTTTTTCGCATCCACCAAATCATTATAAAAATCTCTTGGATCATCATGGTCTGATACTATTTCTTCCACATAAACCATCTGCTGATTTTGCCTATAAGACAAATCATCTGCTGAGTCACTTGCCCATGTATAAAACATCTTTCTATCAGACTCAATTTTACGTTCAGCTATCTTTGGATCAACTCCTTGTTCAATCATTCTTTTTTTCTCCAACTCATCTGCCTCATGCTTCTCTCTTAATTTCCGAAGTAAGATTTCCGAAATTTCTGGTGAAATAGCATTTTTTTGAACCTCTATTAAACGATTCACCTCGTTAATATCTTTCTGAGAAAGTAATAGTTTCAGTTTGCTGGGTATCTGTCTATCATTTACTAGGTATTTAAATGCAAGCATACGAGCAACATTAACTCGTTTTTCATTAAGAGTATTTTCAATTCCATTTCGTAAAGATTCTCTCAACAAATCCGCTTTCATATCAAAGAGCTTCTGTTGATAAAACAGATCGTCATTTTGCCCAAAAGATAAACCGTGTCGTTCTTCTACACTTTCAAGTATTCTGCCTATCTCAATACTTAATTCTTGAGTCTCGCTGTTTTCAACATACATAAACTCTAAACTAAGAAAATCTCTAAAGGCAATTAACTCATCCAAAAGTCCGCAACTGTCGTATTTGTCAATATTTTTAGTATTTTGACCTTGCTGGTATAAGTATAGCTCTACTTCATTACGCTTTAGGGTCAGTTCCTCTTTAAGTAAAAGATCAATCGTTAAATTTTTTACACGTTTTAAAACATCATCAATTTTCTGACGAAACTCTTCTTCAGTTTCAGATTGCAACGGTGGTTTTTCCATACTTGAATTATACACAAATAAAATCAATCACCTGAGATGATGTATGAATTATTTATACTAACATTTATAGTACCACATTGAGAAAATGAGAAAATATCATAATATTTTTACCTTATACATAACTACAAAGTCGGATCCATCACCCTACCCATAAAGAGAATCGTACCGCTTTCACGCTCTTGGATGAAGAAGAGGAATGGATGGTCAGCCCGGAATACAACAGGTGGTGGTCCAACCGATTCAATACCCACCGCGACTCCGGTAGCAGTGGCAGCCTCTGTCCCCTCCTCATCAACTTTTATCACCGCATCATGAACAACAGACTGTATAAACAAGTTCCTATCACCAGTGATTCCTGCAAAGTCAGCGCTACCGGCTAGAAACGCACTTGGCATACCCAGGCGTGACAGGTAGTCGTTAAGATCATAATCAGTATCTAACTCAAACTTCGGCATATACACAGCACCAATCTCTCTTTCTCGTATACCACCTCTCCAAGTTTGATAGTCTTCGAGACTAAGCTCACGCTCCAGTCGGGCAATGTCTTCATCTTTAGGTAACACCACCAGCATTGAAATAGTATCTCCTTTGTAAGGCATCTCCAGTACCTGCACTTCATCATCTTCAAAATAGCCAAAATCTACACCAAACTGTCTCATGAGTGGTACTTCTATAGCTGTATCTGAGTCAACTCTGAAATCTTCGTCTCTGGTATCTTGTACATCAAACTTAGACAACCAATCACCCTTAAAATAAATAGTGTTTGTCAGGACTAATCGCGTATCCGGACTAAGAGAATCTTCAGGAAATAACTCATCTATAAGGTCATTGGTTTGTTCTGCCACCCACGTATTGATAGTCTGGCGAGACTGCTCGGTTGCACCGATAAAGTCAACATTCTGTGCGAAGCCGACATAGAAATTAGCAATGGTATCAACAAAACTATCTAGGACACTAAAACCATCTTGCACCCATAGGGCGTTGGCGGTACGTAATTCATATTCCGGATCTTCCGGATTAAGACGGTTGTGCAAAGAAGCAAACGCCGAACGTCTTGCGATGTCTTCTTCCGGTAATCCAAATACTTCCAATATTTCTTGTGCTGTCTCTCCTTCTGCACCTTCTGAGGTCATAGACAAAGCGGTAGCAATACTGTATGGAGAGAAAAATATGTTTTTACCTTCCTCGTCTGCTAAAAATTCAGCATATATATCAAAGGCAAACTGATTAACCCCAGCTTCAATCGCTTTTACGTACTGCTCTTCAGCTTGAGAGTCGTCTGCTCTTGGTGCCGGCTCTATTTCTACTCTGTCACCGGGACTCTTTTCCGGTACCGGCTTTGATACCGCTGTACCATTTGAGATTTCATAGAATTCGCACAAAACTGTACCGGCAGGCAATGATGTATCCGGAAAGATTTCTTTAACAAAGTCAATATACTGACCCGTCTGTTGAGATTCCGACACAGCATTCATTATTCCTGAAGAAGTATTAAACCGATTTGAAATTTCCATTATTTCTAACGCAAGCGGTAATATAGCAAAAAAGCTAAATTTTTCAGGTATCTCTTTTTGTATGTCAGCAACCAAAAGCTCAGCAGAACCAAATGGAAATAGACACTGGAGCCCATAATCAAAGGATTCTTCGACATACTCTAGCTTGCAACCTTCGTCGGTTTGGCTTATTTGCAATTTCTGACCTCTATTCAAGTTAATCTCGGCCATGTCACAAGCTAAAAAAGCATTTTTGATACAGGCAAATGAATCGCCGAAATCTTGATTATTTCTTATGTAATCCTCAGCATCATCATTATTTCTAAAAGTATATAGCTTTACTAAATGTCCTGAAACATCCCCACAATGTATTACCTGCTTAGTAGTTGGTGGCACATCCGCAGACGGCAGTATTAATAATGCTAGAAACCCTATAAACACAAACCCTATTACACCAAAAACTAAAACGACAATCGCCTCTTTTACAGTATGAATGGTTTTTGAATCTAAAAAAGAAACACCTTTAACAGAATCATTTTCGGTGCTATTTTTGTCAACAGAATCATTTACTTGTAAGTTTGCATTGTCTGTACCATTTAAATTATTTTCGTCTTTATTTTCTAGTGACATAGTTTAGGATTTATATTTAGTTGTTTTAAATTTGTTTACTAACGTTCTCCATAAAAACGGTTAGGAACAAAGCAAACGGCTGTATTTATATTAAGATCATTATACAGCACCACACAACTCCAAAATGTCACAAATACACAAGCTGAAAAAGATTATCTTAACTTAAAAAATTTCTTAACGTAAACTTTAACTGAGGAATGATCATTTCACTAACAAGTTTATGCGGTCTGGTTTGTATGGTAACCAACCCACCCTTTATAGCTTGCAATATACTAGCCTCTGAACGGTCTGGAGCGTCTACATAGGTATAGTGTTCATTTATATGATCTAAAAAATGCGTATCTGAAGTGGCAACCAAAGGTTTTTGGTGTCTATTTGCTAAATCAATTGCCTTTTTGTTTAGATTAAAACCGCGACTATAAAACCAAGAATGTTCTATAGCATCAAAAACATCTATATAATCTTCAACCAAACCCTGCAAACTTAAAAAAGGATCGAAATAAGGATGAGGTGCTATAACAAGAATATCCGGTTTACTCCGCCTGTAATCAATTAACTGATCAAAAGTTTTAATTAGTTCCACATCTTTATCAGCGCCTAAAATAAGCACGTGTTTACCTCTATTTTCGGTCTTAGTACTAATAGTTGACTCAATACCACGAATCAAAGTGACTCCTTTCTTGTCTGCATATTCAGCATAATCCTCACACCACGCGTAGTAGTTATGACAAGTAATGGCCAGTGCGTCAAAACCTAAATTTTTAGCGTAGTCTATGGCTTCATAAGCCGAATAGTCGATCTTGTCTTCAGGATCATCGTCAGTATGAAGATGAAGATTAACCTTAATTTTCATGTAATGATTATACCAAAAGTAAATTACTAAAAGTAACGCCAATTATCCTATCTCAACTACGTGCATATCACCTATCTATCAACGGATCAAAATCAGTTTCTTTGAGATTTTCCAAGGGAAGAAATAAAGGTTTCGGCAGTTCATTCCAGTCAAACCATTGCCATTTTTTAAATTTGTCTGGTTCCATGACTTTTACATCACCTTTAAAATTGTCAGTTTTTACATAAATTGTTATGTAGTGTTTATTTTCTTTTTTAAAGATATCATTGGTAACCGTTGCCAGCCTAACGTCAAAGATACTAAGCCCTGTTTCTTCTAACACTTCCCTTTTGGCGCAATCCTCTAAGCTTTCAAAAAATTCTAAATGTCCCCCGCCCCGGGCAAACCCCAAGCTCCATGACCATGAGAATTAATCCTTTGCCCCAACAGTATTTTTTTGTCATTGATTACAAAAACACCCACACCGACTTTTGGTCTTTTAATATTTTTATCTTTGATATGCATATTGTATTTTCTTATCACTCATGACTTACGCGTTTCTGATTAAGTTCGAGGCGCTGACCTAGCTATAGTTCCGGTAATCATTTATTACTAACGTAATAAACCAAAAAATGTTTTAGTCAGTCACTAAAGAATATAAATGATCACGGAAACTGGAGCTGGGTGAGGCGTACTTGGTGGTACGATCAACGGTTTGAGTGACGAAAGCAACAAAGAAATTCGCCAAACGCGTAAGTCCTAATATTTTAA
>SKGH01000014.1 GCA_007117575.1 Candidatus Kaiserbacteria bacterium
CAGATGACAAATCACAACGAACAATCTGCCAATCATTTTCAGGATCAACCTGAGCATCCCAAGCTATACGAACGACGTTTTGACCTTCTTGGCTAACCCACTCGTCAGACCGTAAGTTTGTAGGAGCTGGGGTTTGTTGTTCTGAGATTGTTATCCTATTAAATCCTGAAATATTTCCATCAGGTAAAGAAGTTACAGTGTATCTATATGTCTGACCATATTCTATTTCCCCACTATCATCAATATAAAATGATAATGATTGGGATACATCAGCAATTACTATACAATCTTCTTGATAACACCTTTCTACTTCCCAAGTATCTACATCAAAACCTTCCGTAGTCCAAGAAATTTCTACAGCCAAAATTTCGTCATTTATCAAAATGTCTCTGGCACCAACAAGAAAAAGAAAAAATGGGTCACCAGGCTCACCAACTGGTATATTTTGATCACCTGGATTAGCAAAAACAGGTGAAGGAGCTAATAGCCAAAAAGTAATAAGAATGGTCGAGACTACCAACCACAAAAAGCTCACACTAAGCTTTTTCTCTATTTTAAAAAAATTCATTATATTTTTTTTCATATCATAAAATATTAACTAAGTTATCGAAGAAGGTTCTGTAGTCTAGCTGTAGCATCCGAAGCTGCTGGCGATGTCCTCGACCGACCAGAAGTAATGTCCTCTACCATAGTACGAAATATAGAATCACTCCTAAACGGATCAGGGTCAAGCCAAGAGTAGCTATAAAGAGCTGACTGGTTCAAAACTTGCTGAAAACGGTTATGGGAAGAATCAGTTAATGCCCACCTGTGTACTGGTGCCATATCTAGTTGTCTAGCTAGGACAGGAGCATTGACTGGGGAAGATAATGCCCCAGCCACACCAAACGATCCCTGTAAATTATTTGAAAAACGTACTACAGCAAAACCATAAAAATTTCCCTGTGTACGTCTTAGCGTCGCACTTGCCCCCTGCGGAGCAAATTCTATGTCAAAATTAAGGTTGGGATTTCTCTCTTGTATTCTGACCGCTTCAGAACCGGGAGCAAAATATAAAGCAAGATCCCCAGCACTAAAAGCGTTTCTATCAGTTGGTAAATTATTATTCCATGAATAAACCTCGCTATTAGAATTACTAAACCTCGTAAAGAAATCCAGTGAAGTCTCAAGCGGGTTGCCTCCCTGTGTCGCTGAAGTGTTTATATTTACACTATATCTACCACCACTCTCTCTCACCATATCACTTCCTGACTGAAGTGATAGCATAAGCAGTATTTTTTTAGCATGATTGACATTGCTGTATTCACCAAATGCAATAGCACTCCGTCTTATCTGCCTAGTAGAAGTTCTCTCTGTCAGGACTGGTACAGTTTCATTTACAGTGGTCTCCCAAGTACTTGGCGGTACAGCAAAGCCATTGGAAGCAAAGAGGTCACGATTCCAAAACATAACCAAAGGATCTACAGCAAAAGGTAGAGCATATAAACCGGTGCTTAAAGCAAACACTTCTGCTCCGTCTACATAAGTATCTTTTATGTAACGGACAGTATATGATTCGTAAGAAAAAGGAGCTAGTCTGGTGCGATGTTTTACCAGTCTCTCGGCATCAAGAAGTAAGAGGTCTGGGCCACGCCTTTCAGCTAGTGCTTCAATCAACTCTGCATCAAAGGTATCACTGTCTAACTGTCTGTATGTAACAACCTCAAAGCTACGATCAGTTCGTTTGATTTCATCTAAATAACGATTTACCGCTGCGGAATCTAAGGTTCCCCATATAACAACCCTAGAACCAAACCTTGCTCGATCATCGTCCTGACTACTTTGATATGAAGCTATAAAGAACAAGGAAGCTAGACCGGCGATACCAAAAAAAGCTAAAATGGCCACTCTAAATGGTGAATATCCTGTAATCATGGTTTTCTAAAAGCTAACCCATAATGATGGTCGCCTGAGTCGAAGCTACGCTCATACACAAAACCCACTTCTTCTGTCGTACTCTGAGCGTTTACTTGCGACACGACCTGGTTAGGTCGAGGTCCCAGGCCGCCAAACGATTCCGACCAGTCAACAAGAAAAAACTTACCGCCAGAACGTAAGGTACGAAACACTTCTTTTAAGGCAGTTTCTTTATCATGCAATAAAAATAGAGTATTAACCATAATAACCACATCAAGAGTGTCAGACTTAACGGGGACACCTTCACCTTCTTCCATATCACACCACAAGACATCTACATTAGAAATACCTTTGTTGCGAACCATGTTACCCATACTTTCAACCAGCTCTTTCTGTATCTCGCAGGCATATACCCTACCCTCGTCACCCACCTCTTTCGATAATACTTCAATAAAGTAACCTGCTCCGGCACCAAAATCACCGATAGCATCTCCTTCATGTAGGTGAAAATGACTAACGACTACCTCAGGTATCACAAAACGTTTTGTCTGCGGTGCGGGTGGTTTATCCATAATCACAATAATTATAACGCACTAAATAAGTAAATTGACTATATGGTGTGAGTAAACTGTTTTATGAGACAATTCAATAACCTATCTTTAAAACTTTTTTCCATATATTTCAGTCATTTTTCATAAATGCTAAAGGCTCGACATCCCATATATACCCTCACATTAATTTAACTTATTAAAAGCTTCCACTATCAAATAGTAAGGTACACTATAGACGCTATAGTGTCAGTGTCTCGCATCTTCATAACACGCACACCTTGAGTATCACGACCTAAATTTGGTACATCATTTAAACCCAAACGAATAGCTTGACCCCTTTTACTCATAACCACCAACTCTCCATCCTTTCTGTCTTCTTTAGATATAAAGGCTGCACCCACCAAAGGGCCGGTTTTAGAAGTTACTCGTGCGGTCTTTATTCCGCTACCACCACGATTTTGCTTTTTAAACTCAGACACGGCTGTAGTTTTACCATAACCTTTTTCCATCACCACCAACAACTCACCGCCTTGAATATGTTTTTTATCCAAAACCTCGACCGCCACAACCAAGTCGTCTTTCTTAAGTCTCATACCAGAGACACCCGTGGCTGTGCGACCCATCTCTCTCACGTCTGAAGCTGAGAACCGTATAGCTTGTCCGGTGGCAGAAATCAGTAACACTTCGTCTTTTTCTCCCACAAAACGAGCGCTTATCAAAGAATCACCCGGCTTAAGGTTTATTGCTATTAGACCACTACGTCTAACATCTTTAAATGATGACGCGTCCGATTTCTTTACCACTCCATTTTTAGTTACCATCAACATACTCCAATCTGCAGACCATTCGTTTTTACGCACCGGCAACACGGAAGTTATCTGTTCGTTACTGTCAAGAGACAGAAAATTCATTAATGATTTACCTTTAGTTGCCCTTTTTCCTTCTGGTATTTCATACATCTTACACTGGTACACCTTGCCTCTATCAGAGAAAAATAGTAGGTCACTATGTGTTGAAGTGGTTAAAAGAGTAGTTACTACGTCTTCTTCCTTAGTACTTAGGTCAGAAACGCCCACACCTCCTCTTTTTTGTGTTTTATATTCAAGAGGGTTTGTTCGCTTAACATAACCCCCTTTGGTCAAAACCAAGACACTTTCTTGATCAGCTACCAGGTCCTCGGCACTTAAATTTTTTACTCCACCTTTAACAACCTTGGTTCTGCGCTCGTCACCAAAACGGTCGGTGGCTTCCTGCAGTTCACTCTTTATAAGATTTAACATTTTTTTCTTACTCGCCAACAAAGACTGGAGTTTTTTTATCAATTTCTGTATTTCTATCAACTCATCTTCTATCTTTTTACGCTCCAAGCCAGCCAGTTTTTGCAACCTCATGTCTAAGATAGCTTGTGCCTGCACGGTAGAAAATTTAAAAGCCTTGACCAAAGACGTGTGTGCGGAAGGAACATCTTTTGCGGCTCTAATCAGTTTTATTATCTTATCGATATGGTCAAGTGCTTTTTTTAATCCCAATAGAATATGCTCTCTGTCTTGTGCTTTATTCAAATCATAACGGGTTCTTCTTTCAACCACCTCGCTCCTGTGTTCTATGTATTCTTGCAACAATGCTTTTAGAGACAACGTTTGCGGTACACCCTTGACCAAAGCCACCATATTAAAGTGAAAAGTATCTTCAAGTTGTGTATGCTTATATAATTTATTTAAAACAGTTTGCGGATTAGCTCCTGACTTAAGATCTATAACAACACGAACATCGACAGTAGATTCATCTCTCATTTCTTTTATACCCTCCAGTTTCTTTTCTCTTACCAAGTTAGCTATGCGCTCCTGCATATCTGCTTTGTTGACTCTAAAAGGAACAGAGCTTATTACTATAGAATAGTTACCTTTTTTATCCTCCACTATCTCAGTCTCTCCACGAACCACCACTCCACCCTTACCGTTGGCATAAGCATGCGCGATGGCTTTTTTATCAAACACTATACCAGCTGTAGGGAAATCCGGACCTTGCACAAACTGCAACAGGTCGTCAGTGGATGCTTTCGGGTTGTCTATAAGGTGTGTTATGGCATCGGTCAACTCTCTCAAGTTGTGTGGCGGTATATTAGTGGCCATACCTACAGCAATACCCAAAGTACCCATCATTAACAAGTTGGGCAAACCGGCCGGTAAAACCTCCGGCTCTTGTTTGGTGCCGTCAAAATTTGGTCGCCAATCTACAGTATCTTTTTCCAGATCTCGCAACATTTCTTCAGCGATCTTGGACATTTTCGCTTCAGTATATCGATAAGCGGCTGGACTATCACCATCTGGTGAACCAAAGTTACCCTGTCCAATAACCAACGGATACCTGGTTGAGAAAGACTGTGCTAACTTAACCATAGACTCATACACAGCCACGTCACCATGGGGGTGAAAACTACCCAAGACATCACCAACTACCGTAGCTGACTTCTTAAACTTGGCGCTGGAGGTTAAACCGTTCAGGCGCATGGAATACAATATACGACGATGTACAGGCTTTAAACCATCTCGTGCGTCAGGTAAGGCACGAGAAGTAATAACCGACATCGCGTAATCCAAATACGCAGACTCCATCTCTTCTGTAATACTACGCGGTACTACTCGCTTTATTTCCGGCTCTTTTTCATTCGATGCTGGCGTCTTTTTCGGCATAATAATTTGTGATCAATAACTTGCAAAAATGTTTATTAATGTCGGTCAGTATATCACAACTTTTAAAATTTGGTTGCCACAACACATCAAGCAATGTACCACTCCCCGTATTTCGACCACCACTTAACTCTGCATAATCGTTTATGTCTACATCAATTGTGTTCATATCTTCACCTAGAAGACCGTCACCCTCCTCTTTCACTACCGAATCTGCAGACATATGTTCATTACCAGACACGGTAACTAAACGTACCGGACGTACAGACACTTCATTAACAGACACAGTTTGGATTTGAGTTTCAGTTCCCATATCTTGACTGACTGTATCATCAGTAGTGTTGATAGGTTCATTATTAGCAGAATCCGACACTAAACTGTCTGTATTAGGCCTTGATCTTCTGGCTACCGTTCCTGTTGCCGACCTAGCTGAGGCTAGCATCATATTAAGATTCAAATTATTTTCCGTGGCAATAGTACTCTCTTCACTTTCTGTAGCAAGTAAAACATCTTCCTCATCTTCAAATAAGAATAAGGCGTCATCAAAAGCTTCAGAAAAGGAAGCTTGGAAATCTCTAGTAATCTTTCGAAAAGTACTGGGATTTTTCGTGTCTGTATTCATTTCCCCACTCTGAACACCATTCAAATTATCTAGGGCAGTAAACTTGCTGGGCAATGTCACCAACCATATAGCTGATATAAAACCGGTTATTATCATAGAATAGATAGCGGCGTATCGCACCCTAACGGATTTTGGCTGATTGCGCATATCTTTGAAGATCATATTTTTGTATAAGTATTCTATTTTTTGACTAAAGCTTCAAGTCAAATTATAACATGCCTATTTATAATTTTAGACTTCTTATTGACTCATGACTTACGCGTTTATGATGAAGTTCGAGGCGCTGACCCAGCCCC
>SKGH01000056.1 GCA_007117575.1 Candidatus Kaiserbacteria bacterium
CAGTTTCCGTGATCATTTATATTCTTTCGTGACTGACTAAAACATTTTTTGGTTTATTACGTTAGTAATAAATGTTTACCGGAACTATAGCTGGGTGAGGCGTACTTGGTGGTACGATGAATGGTTTGAGTGATGAAAGAAACAAAGAAATTCGCCAAACGCGTAAGTCATGAGAATATTGTTAATAAATAATTGCTAAGACTAGGACTGAGGGCTTGTAGTACGGTGAACGGTTGGAGAGTGGGTGGCAATAAAGACTTCTGTCAAATGAGTAGGAACTATTAGGAAATATTATTTTTAAACCACTTTTATGACGCGCTCTAGACGATTAGGGTTATTTTTGTGTATGTGAACGAACTTTAAGGCGAGTGCTACGACCTTTGTCTACTTTAGGTAAACGAACTTCCAGTAAACCATGTTTTTCATGCGCTTCAGCTTCATCAATGATAACTTCCTCAGGAAGTTGCAGTGATCTGCTAAAACCTCCCCAAAACAGTTCCCTGTGGTAATAATTATCATCATGCGCCTCTTGTATTTCTTCACGGTGACCTTTAATAACTACTAGGTCACGGGTTATGGATATTTCCAAGTCTTCAGGCGCAACTCCCGCCACCAAGGCTCTGATGATTACCTCGTCGCCTGTTTGATACATGTCTACAGGTAGTTCGCCTTCTTGAGGAGTTTCGTCATATTCTTCATCAGCCTGCCATTCATTTTGCTGATCTTTGTCATAATCCAAATCGGGCGCTTCGTCCGAAAATTCATGATCTTCGTCTAAGACTTCATCAAACTTACTGGTTCCAAAGGAGCCTGTCAGTCTATCTAAAAAAGATGGTTTTTTCATAAATAATTACTTAATGAGTTCTTGGTGTTTTGATTCCACTATTTTAACTTTTTCAAACAAAATTAGAAGTATAATTATACCCATCCATACAAATAAAAATACACCCAGTATAGAGTTTTCATTATCTAGCATTAGAGAGAAATTAAAGATAAAGTGCAAAATAATGGCTAAAGATAAACCGATTAATCCCATCAGGTTTTTAATCCAAGTTGAGCTGTAAAAGGCTAGGGCTAGAAATACGCCTATGGTTCCGGACGCTAAGACATGTAGCAGGGTTGCACCTACAAAACGTAAATTACCGGTTAAAATTCCACTCAACAAACCTTCATTTGAAAGAGCTCCCAGAACATAAAGCGTGTTTTCTAGAGCAGCAAAGCCTAAGGCTATGGCTATCATGTATATAATAACATCTATCGGTTCGTCAACGGCTCTGTTCCATAAGATAACCAATAATGCTACCCCGTATTTCATAACTTCTTCTATAACCACCCAAGCAAACATCAGAGAGACGTCGCTGTACGTGTTCATCGCCAGATATTGTAGAGGAATGACCAATGGCACCACTAACATTCCTCCGATAAAAGAAAGGGCAATAAGAAGTAGTGGTTCAGGGTTTTTCTTATCTTCTTTTAGCCAGAACCATAACCAAAACAGAGCGGGAATCAAACCCGCTAAGAAAGCTACAGCGAAAGAAGTGGAATTGATATCTATATCCATGTTCGTACATTGTATCAAACTATTGGTATGAATAACTAATAGTTTCTTTTAGTTATTTTAGGTTTATTTATGTAAATAAACACTCCTCCGATCTCAACCGTCTTTATTTAAACGGAATGCTTAAGTCTTATACTAGTTATTTTAGTCTGGAAAGCTTAAATTTCCGTTGGCTTGAATGTTTTGTGCTGAACGAGGGGTGTGAGCCACTTCAGAATGCGCATGCCCACATAAAGCTATCATTATGGCGTTATCGGTGGCCACTTCCGGTTCGGGGAAATAAACTGATACATGTTTATGTGACTCAAGCAGTTCTGTCTCCAAGCAACGTCTTATGTGTTGATTGGCACTAACTCCACCACCTACTATTAGGGTGTTCGCTTTTGTTTCGGTCAGAGCCCTTCTGGTTTTTTTAAGTATTACTTCCGAGACTGAATCTTCAAATTCTCTGCACAGTGTTGCTTTTTCATCGCGTTCTAACTGTCTATTGGTGATTGCGTAGCGCACAGCTGTTTTTAGTCCGGAGAAAGATAGGTTAAGGTCAGGACTGTTAAGCATGGGGCGGGGTAGTGGCGGGTTCCATTTAGGTAAATTATTCCTTCGCGCTCTTTCTGCTTCGCGACTTATTTCAGGTCCACCGGGGTAGGGTAGCTCTAGCAGTCTCGCTACCTTATCAAAGGCTTCACCCACAGCGTCATCTTTAGTACTGCCTATTTTTTTATATTTATACCAATCAGACATTAAGATAAATTCAGTATGACCCCCTGATATCAATAATGATAGGGCAGGAAACTTTATGTCAAATAAACTTTCCGTTTCTATCATGTCGTAAATAGCTGAAAGTATATGACCTTCCATATGGTTTACCGGTACTACAGGACAATCTAGCGTATAAGCCAAAGCTTTTGCGTAACTGACACCAACCCAAAGAGCAGGCTCCAGTCCGGGACCTTTGGTGACCGCGATGAGGTCTATTTCCGGCCACTCGTTGTCTGATAGTAGATCAATAAAGGCTGTAGACAGACCTTCTTCGCGTTTTAAAATTTCTGAAACCTTGTTTATCACTTCTTGGTTGGGTTTTTCCGGTTTATGCATTTTTATTCCACTTTTTTTTACTTCCGTTAAGGCACTTTTGGTTAATGGAACTAGTGTTTTGGCATGTTCACGTTTTGCCAAAGAGGGGAATACTCCACCATAGACCTTATGTATATCAACTTGCGAGTGTAGGAAGTTGGCCAGTATTTCGTAGCGAGCTTTGGGAAATTTTCCTTCAGTTTTAAGTAGACAGATGGCGGTTTCATCGCAACTTGTCTCTATAGCTAGGATTATCATAGGCAACTTTTTATAATTTTGTAGTTTATTTATCTGCGTGCTATAGCTTGATCTTTATTAGTTTAAATTACGCTATAAAAGTAAAAGGTAGATTTGAAAAATCAGACACGGAAAAACTGGCAGATCTTTTGTGTCCACCTCCTCCATGTTTGATGGCTATTTCACAAACATCAAAATCGCCTCTACTTCTAAGGGAACAGTTTACTGCTCCGGAGTAACGATAGTAAACTATGCCCATTGGTGCTTTACCTTCATTTTCGCTCATCTCGGCTAATCGGTTACCTAGAATAGAACGATAAACGCGAGAAGCGTTTAAGGCGCACACCTCATGTCCTTCAAATAAAACAGGTTCTCGAAAAGACAGGATGTCTTCTATTAAGTTTTGTTCAAATTGATATATTATTTCACCGTGAGTGATAAATTTATTAAAGTGAAGACGCTGTTCCAAACTAGTAACTAACTGATCCCAAACAATGAAATTTGGTTCGTACTGGCCTAGAGCAGCTCCGAAAGAGTGTGTGTGGGGAAGTTCAAACTTCCAGAGGTCGTGGTCTTCTACATATAACAATAACCTAGGTACTGTTTTGTCGGGGTGAAAATATTTCCAAGCCAATACTGCACCGGAGTGGTTTGTATCAAATATGTGTTTGTTGGTCTTTTTTAATTCAGACGCGCTATGATGATGGTCAATAACCAACACTTTACGATTTTTTCTCTCTAACTCATCAAGGATGTTTAGCGGGTAACTGTAATCTAATATATATATTTCTTTATCAATTAAGCCGGGGGGTACAGGGTCTTGGTTTCTTCTAGGTACATAACTAGCCTTATCTCCAAAACGTTTCCACGCTGAGTACGCGGCACCAAACCCATCACGGCAACGGTCATGATAGATAATCACTATGTCTTTATACAAGTCATTTTTTTCAGTCATTATTTAAATTTATCTTAAGCTAGGAGTTTGCTTTGTCTATCCATTATCTCATTCCAAGCGCCCATGTCTCCTTTCTGCATGGCATCGAATTTGGCTATGTACAGATCTACGATGTCTGGTAGTGACTCTGGCTCTGCGTCGCATAGATCAGCCAGAGGTTGCAATTCTGCATCATCGACTCTGGTTATTAGAACAAGAAATGAGTTTTGTGTGTCAGTGGGTATTTCTGTTTCTTTTATACAGCTTTGTATTTTTTGAAAATTGCTCATAAGTCTTATTATTTAATTATTAATTTGGTCAGATATTGATTTATTTTCCGGGTCAGAAAGGTAGGATGGATCGTTACGATTTATCTTTGTCCATACTGCATCATCATGCTTACCCATACTCTAACAGCAGGATGATCCATTCTTTCGATAACAGCTAAGGAATGTTGATTCAGTAGACCGAGACCGTCTCTTATCATGTCTGGTGTTAGATTGTTGGTATCATTAATTTCAGCTATAAATCCCAGAATATTGGCTCTTACTCCTTCGTTAAACTTCAACAACTCTTGACGAGAATTACCATCGTAATTAATTTCAAGCAGACTTTGCATAAATTTACTTGCTTTTGCGCTTTCATCCAAATAGGGGGCTTGTTCAGTGGTAGTTTCAGGGGTGGCAGTGTATGATTCCTGGTTGTTTGCTTCAGATGTTTGTGGTGTAAGAGCTGTCAATGCTATAGTGCTGGCAAGTAAGAGCGCTTTGGCTTTGGGAGATTTTCTTTTTTCAGGATTCACAAGAGTATCTTCAATATCGACCATGGTTTCTCGGGTTTCTTGTTCACTGTCTACATTATCATCTATGTTACCTGAATCAGCTAAGGAGTTATCCAAATCATTTTTAATTTCTTTAGCCGTATTACTTTTGGGTGCTTGTTCATTTAACATAATAATCTTAATTAAGTATATAATGATATAGAAAATAATATAACATAAAAAAGTACTCTTTGGCACTTCGAGTTTTTTTTAAGTGGTTAATCTTCGCAGAAACTAAAACTCAGTACTTTTTTTGAAAGCGATTACACCTATAGAAACATGGCTTAGCCAGAGTTTATATGTAAACATTTCCGGAGTATTTTTCAATCGACTGTTTTTAGCATCATTTGCCAAAATGTATTTCTGTGTTTTATTGATAAATACTGTGGAAAAAAGCTTGCACATTTTTTCTATTTCTGTATACTCATAATCAAGTTTACAGACAAATTTGTTTGTAAACTCAGTCTAAAAGCCCAAAAAGCAAACAGATGAAGCGGCCTCTAAGGTCGCTTTTTATTATGTGTCACATCAGACGTGGCTTTTTTGTGAATATTGCTTGTATTTAAGGAAATCAACCGGTGGTTTTATTAAACTCTTTTGAATCAGGCTTTAAATCAAGGCGCAAAGTAATTTGATTTTTGACATTTTCAACTTATCAATTATAAATACTTTTGTAATAGAAAATCGATGTCTTAAATTTTGGTTTTTATATTTCGTCTATATTCTCAATTTATACCAAATAATCTTCTCCTAATTCTTATTGTTTGCCAGTTTTTCGTTTTTATCAATCACTCAATTTATCAGGAAAATGTGATGTTTATGAAAACTGCCGTCAAAATGAAATGGTGAAGTAGGAAATATAAAAAATTCCTTTTTATATTTTAAAATTTTACCTTTCATAAAGTAATTTCTTCACCTCCAAGCAAAGTATACTTGTTATCTTCTTTAATAATTCCTTGACCATCTCTTAAAATCCGAAGCGGATATTTTAGGGTTTTCATTTTGTTTTTCACTAAAAATTTCTCTTCGTCTGTGTAATGTACTTTAAGTACAAAAGGAACATAATTGAGAGCAGAAAAGTCGGTAAGTCCGAATCTATCTCTACCTGTCTCGCTCCAATTTGCCACCTCAATGGACGGACACATGATATAGGCTCCCGCACTTGTGCCAATATAAACTTTCCCCTCGCTTAATAATTCTTTTAAAACCTCCGCAAACCCAGTTTCTCTAATTGCCTTTAAAAGATAAAAAGTATTTCCGCCTTCAACATGAATAACATTTTTATTTTTGAAAAAGTTTAACATCTCGTCTTTACTTTTTTTCTCGATATCTATTTCCTCAAAAGCAAAATTATCTTCTCGCATGGAATTTTTAACTTTTTCATAAAATGTTTTATCTTTTGAGCCTTTTGAGGCAGTTGTAACATATCCGATTTTCATTTCAGACCTTAAAATACCAGTCATGTCGTAACCGTATTTCAAAAGAAAACTAAAATCTGAGGCGAGAATTAATTTCATATATTTTCAACAACTATTTTTGCAATTTCCGATTTCAGATTCAATTTGTGCTTTCATATTGAAAAAGCTGATTCGGTCTGTATTGGTGCGCGTGCCAGGATTCGAACCTGGGACCTCTACAATGTCAATGTAGCACTCTAACCAGCTGAGCTACACGCGCTTACGGAAAGATGATAGCATAAAACCAATCATTTGACATTACCTAAATATCTGTCCATTTTAGATAATTACTTTTAGATGTAGTATACTAAAAGTAATAATTTATGTGTGGCATAATTGGTTACACTGGAAATAGAAACGCAACCCCTATTTTGCTGTCCGGTTTGAAGTCGCTTGAGTACAGAGGGTATGATTCAGCTGGTATATATCTGCCTGCAGTAGGTGTTTGCAAGGCAGTTGGTCCGGTTGAGAATCTAGTTGAGCATATTGATGTAAAAAAATGGAAAGGTACTTCCGGTATAGCTCATACTCGTTGGGCTACTCACGGACCACCTACGGAAGTTAATGCCCATCCGCATTCCGATGAAAGAGGTACGGTGTGGATCGTTCATAATGGAATTATTGAAAATAATGATGCTTTGCGAGAGGGTTTGCTGGCTAGAGGTATTGAGTTTAGGTCTGATACGGACACTGAAGTTTTGGCAAAATTGATAGGTATACATTACCAGTCAGATCTTTATAAGGCGGTAAATCAGACTCTGCGTTTGGTGCGTGGTACTTATGGTTTGGTGGTAACCAGTCACGAGTGTCCTGACACTTTGTTGGTGGCTAGTTTGGGTAGTCCTATTGTAATAGGTATAGGTAATAAAGAGCATTTTGTAGCTTCCGACCCTTCAGCTTTACTTCCATACACCAAAGACGTGGTTTATTTAGAAGATGGTGAGATAGCTATCGTAAAGCCGGAGAGTTATCAAGTTTTTAACAAAAAGGGGGAAGAAAGCAAAAAAACTTCTACTCTATTGGATTGGAGTGTCAATGAAGTACAGAAAGACGGTTTTGACCATTTCATGTTAAAGGAGATACATGAAGCGCCAGCCGTTATAGAGCAGACTCTGCGAGGGAGACTCTTGCCAGAGATCGGTAGGTCAAAATTAGGAGGTATAGATAGTTTGATCGGAGATTTGGTGAACATTAAACACATGACCATTGTTGGTTGTGGCTCTGCGTATTATGCCGGTTTGCTTGGCAAGTATATGCTCGAGGAGTGCGCTTCTTTACCTGTTACTGTTGAAATAAGTAGTGAATCTCGTTGTCAACTTATGCGTGAGGATTCTCTCAATGCTTTGTTGGTAGTGTCTCAGTCCGGCGAGACAGCCGACACGTTATCTGCTTTGCGCAGAGGAAAGGAAGCGGGTATGTTGACCTTAGGTATTGTAAATGTGGTCGGTTCTACTATAGCAAGAGAAGTAAGGGCTGGTGTATACAATCATGCCGGTCCAGAGATTGCGGTTGCTTCCACCAAGGCATTCTTATCACAGTTAACCGTATTTGCTTTGTTGTCACTTTTTATTGCCAGAGAGAAGGGGATGAGTTTATCTGAGGGTCAAATTATGGCCAAAGAATTGGCAACTTTGCCAGAGAAGGCATCTAAAGTGTTAGAACAAGCTGATCATATAAAAAGTATTGCTGAAATGTATTCGAAAGCTACGAGTATGTTTTTTTTGGGTCGTCTCTACCATACTCCGGTTGCTTATGAGGGTGCTCTAAAGGTAAAGGAGGTGGCGTATGTAAGAGCTGAAGGCTATCCGGCGGGGGAGTTGAAACACGGCCCCATTGCTCTGTTAGACGAAATGGTACCGGTAATCGCTCTTGCTCCTAAAGATGAAACATATCAAAAGATGTGTTCAAGTATTAAAGAAGTGACTGCTCGCAAGGCTCCGGTCATAGCTGTCACTCAGCAAAATGATCGAGAAGTCAGCTCACTATCCAGTGCCGTGATAGAAATACCAGAGACCATACCTTTATTGCAACCAATACTCTCTAGCATACCGTTACAACTATTTGCTTATTATTCTGGTATATCACGAGGACTTAACGTAGACAGACCGCGAAACTTAGCTAAAAGTGTGACTGTGGAATAGTTTTATATTTATTTTACTCTGAATATTTTATTAATTTTCAGAGTGAGTACTTGATGAGACTGTCCCTAAACCTAAATCCTACTTTGCTAAAACTCACTGTCAGGCAGGGTCTGGGGATAGGATCCTTAAGGATTGAGACAGTCGTTGCTGTTTGGGTTGCAAAAGCTGATACGGGGCAGAGTAAATAATTCAACCTCTGAAACCTAAATGTTTTATATATAATGTTGTGCGTAGTTTTTATTTTTTACTTGCACTAATTGGTTTCGATAATTTATAAATAAAATTTCTAATTCTGTTTATGAATTGAGGATTATCATATTGCTTCATGTTAATATAAACATCTAAGGCAATACCATTAAGCATTGGGTCTGTAAAATATTCTCCTCTATAATCTAAAACGCAATATGCTCCATACTGTGCTTGTTTATTCTCCATATAAGTCGGAAGTTGAACATTAATTCCATGGTCAAGTTTATCGGAATGTGCATTTTTGAATTCAACGCAGAAATACGCAAAGCCCTGTCCTTTGATTTTTGCAATGAACAAAAAATCTAAATTACCAACTGCACTATTAAATTCAGGAATGATTTCAATTGATGATATTAAAAATTGATCTGACAATAAACAATGAATTATCGGTTGAACTTCTATTTCATTTTTTGGTTTTCGCTTAATTATTTTCTTTCCGTCATAAGTCAAATTCCAAAACTGAGAAAACGACCCACTTTCATTAATTTTATCCTGTATTGATTGTAAACATGAATGAACTTTATTTCTAAATTCTTCTTCAGATTCATATTCTTCAAGCGGTAATAAATTTTGTTTTCTAGCCCATGTTATTAATGTATTAGGAGGTGTGATTGGAGTTGTTTTGACTGTGGTACTTTTCTCATTTTGACTATTTGGACCATACTTGCATATTATTTTTAGTTCTGAACAAGTCCACGATACAAATATATTAATTAGCTTATCGTTTGGTATATCTTCAAGGGTTAAGATAGATACAACATTATTCCTTTGAAAAACAATTGATTGGTTCTGAATACATAATGAAAAGATAAAAATATTATTACTTGTGTCGTCAATCAATGAAAATAAAAATCCTTCATGAGACAATGATTCTTTTTTAGTTATAAAATAAAATGTCCCCTCATTATGCAGAAGGTCTCTATTGGTAACAGCACCTTTTAGAGCTGGAGCGGATTTAATTGTTATCATGAGTTTATTTTTATCTTCATAATTGCAATCAACACGATAATTTACGAAGTTTGACTAAATTTCGTAAAAACCATTATAAATATTATAGCTTTCTTGCTCATGTTACATTAGTTAATATAACAAATCTAGTCATAATTCTAGGCAAATATCGCCTTGCTACATATTTTTTAATTCCAGTTCCTTTTCAGTTTCCAGCTCTGATTTTAAATTTTGGCGGAGGAGGGGGGGTTCGAAACTTACAGTTTCAGTACAGGTTGTCGCTATTTTTCGCAGGCTCAAAATAGCTGGCAACCTTTTCGAATCATGCTCCCGTTTTGGCTCCACTGTCGTTTTGCCAAAACGGTTGCGCCCCTCTCCCCACTCCTTCATTTTATTCACTCGCGGAGGAGGGGGGATTCGAACCCCCGATGCGGTTTTTCCGCATACTCGATTTCGAGTCGAGCGCCTTCAACCAACTCAGCCACTCCTCCTGACTTGCATTTTGCTTGATTTTATTATTTTTAAACCCAGTCACTAAAAATAGTATAACTGAAATGTTATACTATCACTATTAAAAATAAGTTACTATAAAAAATATGCTTGAAATAGGTAATAGTGCGCCAGATTTTTCTTTGTTAGATCAGGATGAGGTTAAACACCATAAAGATGATTATATAGGGGGTTGGTGGCTAGTTTATTTTTACCCTAAAGACGATACGCCTGGGTGTACTAAAGAGGCCTGTACAATAGCTGAGGTGTATGAAGAATTCTCTAAACTAAATGTAAAGGTTGTTGGTGTCAGTAAAGATTCTACAAGATCACATAAGAAATTTGCTGAAAAATATAATCTACCCTTTACTCTGTTGTCTGATTCAGAAGGAAAAATGATAGAAGCCTACGGTGCCTTTAAGGAGAAGTCTATGTATGGAAAGACTTTTATGGGTATAGATAGGGTGTCGTATTTGATTGATCCGAAGGGTTTGGTCGCAAGAACCTATCCTAAAGTTGATCCAGCCACTCACGCCCACATATTGCTGGAGGATATAAAGAGTCTGCAAAGTAATAA
Source organism: Candidatus Kaiserbacteria bacterium (assembly GCA_007117575.1). Lineage (GTDB taxonomy): Bacteria > Patescibacteriota > Minisyncoccia > Phycocordibacterales > UBA918 > OLB19. The sequence continues at coordinate 10,485 of SKGH01000056.1, forward strand.
TGATTAGGGTCTGTTTAGCTGTTCTTAATTTCTAACTTATTACATGTAGAACCGTTTTTGATTTATTTTGTGTTGGGATGAATTGACAAAGAATAATGTTTCGGCGGAGCTGAATCCTTAGCTAGCAAAAACGCCTGATTGCGCGAGTTTTCATGTCCTGTCGGCTCTGTCCTAGGGAAAGCGAAGCGGACGTTTTTACTGTTGTCCACACAGCCTGACTTACAATCGTAATTGTTAATGTGTATAATTCTACCCTTGTTAATAAAATATAAAAAGCCGTGTATGATTAATCAGGGAGATATAGCACCAGAATTCAGTTTGTCTGATCAATATGAGAAACGTAGAACCTTAAACGATTTTTTGGGTTATTGGTTTTTGTTGTACTTTTTCAACGTAGGTGAGGTTAAATTTATTAGTGAAGACTGCCGTTCCTTTGCTTGTAATTATAATTTACTAAAGGCTAGTGGGTTTTCGGTGGTTGGTATAAGTCTTGCTTCCAGTGCGTCACAGTTGGCGTTCGGGGAAAGTCATAAACTACCCTATATAACTCTGTCTGATATGAGTGGGGAAGTGAGTAGAAGGTATGGTGTACTAGATAATAAATACCTAAGTAACGGCGATCTGTTGGTGGAGGACAACTCTTTTTTAATTGACCCTACAGGTTTGGTGGCAAAAGTTTATTTAAATAAAAGTCCGGTTAAATCAGTAGGCGACATAAAAACAGACGTCAGAAGTTTAGTGTCAGCTTTTGAACGTCTGCCTGTAAGGCAGTGAAATGTTTCTTATGTCGTCTCTTAATGCCATCTGGTCTACTGTGTTTTTTATAAACATAATACATGTGTTCGTGAGATTGGTGAAAGAAAAAGGGAAGGGATAAGTTTATTTTTCGAGGTTAAAATACCGCCTTTTAAGGCGGTATAAGGCTCACTCGCCTCTAAAGGCGGTAGGAGGCTTACTTATGCTGGTATTGGTTCATTGAGCTTTACTATCATTACTTTTTTATTATTTCTTCTTACTATATCGATAGTAAAAATTTTTCCGGATATGTCGCCCCTAGCTATACCCATTTGGATTAGTGCAGTATAGGGTATGGTAAATCTGCATCCCGTCTTGTTCAATTTTACTTTGATCACTAAAGCCGAATCAGCAGACGCTTTGGTTAAACCAATAACCTTCTTTTTTGAATCTATCAGCATTTCCAGCTGTAACTCAACAGTTTCTTCAATTTTTACCCCTAACACGACCTCAAGTAAGTGAAGATTTTTTTTGCTAAAGCAGATACGATTTTTATCATCAATCCGCACTATCTGTTTGCAGGGTACTAGATTTAAACCTGTCATTAGACTTCTCCAGAGGTTTGTCCTTCTAAAATATATTGCATCCTTAATAAGAATGCAAACTATGTCTTGCGTATTCAATATGGTAAGAAAAGCACTGAGTAAAAAAGTATTTTCGGAATAAATATATTTTCAGAAGAAGGCCGTAATGGGGGTAGAGAAGGGAAAAAAATTTGAATATTTTAGTTTTATATTGTATAATCATATGAGGTCAAATTGGAGATAAGACATGTACAGATATGTTTGTGGTGTTGTAGTTTTTGTAAGTTTGTTAGGATGTGCAACAGTTCCTTCACAAATGGTTCCTTACCAAGCTGGTTCTCAGCAATGGATTTCTCCCGGTGGAGTGGTATATCATCAACCTTGCGTACCCTTCCGTGCAGACAGTCTTATGGATTGGGCTACCGCTCTTGATACGGGTAGACCGGGTACAGAGAGTAGACATAGTAGGGTGGCTAGTGTAAGAGTTCGAGGGGATGAAGTGGATTGTAGATCTTTAGAGGAGGCAAGGTCTAGTCAGAGGAGGCAAAGATGAGGGCTTCAATTTTTACTGTACTTTTTACATCCTTGGTATTGGTTGGTTGCTCTGTCACGCAGTCGCCACAAATGTTGGTTGGTAACTGCCCTAATTATGAGACGGTTAGAGCTGAAGCAAGGGTGCTTCATGATAGGTCTCGTTTTGAGGAGCGTGTGATAGGGCAGTGCGGACCAGTTTATTCGAGATATGGATATGTTCATCAAAGTGGTCCAAGCAACTCTTTTAGGTATCAAAGTGATTTTCGTCAGCCTCAAGGAAGAGTGACAAGAGACGCTAGGTTAAGTCAGGAAGGTATGTCTTTACGTCAAAATACCAGACATGGAGGTTATGTGGGGCCACTAAAATTTAGATTGACTACTGGTGTGCGTTTTCGGCGTTTTCAGAATAAATGAACACCAGTCACATTTACCGGCGCGTTGTTAATGCTACGCGCCGTTTTCTATTATAAAATTTAAATAAATCATGTTACACAATTTTAAAACCCTTACAAAAATAAAAGTTTTATGACTTACGCGTTTCTGATGAAGTTCAAGGCACTGACCCAGCCCCAGCTCCAGTTTCGGTAACCATTTATTACTAACGTAATAAACCAAAATCGTTTTAGTCAGTCACGAAAGAATATAAATGATCATAGAAACTGGAGCTGGGTGAGGCGTACTTGGTGGTACGATAAAAGGTTTGAATGACGAAAGCAACAAAGAAATTCGCCAAATGCGTAAGTCCTGAGTTTAATTTTTTGTATAAGTGTAATACTATACTGATGTTAATAATAAAAACTGTAGAGAGTTATGTATAAATTGTATTTCAAATCGAGTTGTCCATTTTGTCAAAAGGTAATCGGATTTGCCGAAGAAAGAAGTATAAATTTTGAAAAAATAGACGTGACAGACCCTGAAAATCTTGAGGAGTTGATAAAGTTAGGTGGTAAGAAAATGGTTCCTTTCTTGGTTGATACAAGTGAGAATGTGATGATGTATGAGTCTAGTGATATCATAAATTACCTTGATAAAAAAAGCTCCTGAGGCTTTTTTTATCAGTAATAAATAAGATAGTCGTAATGAATAATGGTCTCCGTATCACTTTTTTTAATCGGATTGTTATTCTTAGCTGTTTTTTTGTAATCAATTATTTTTTCTTTTAGTTTTTTGGCGTTAAAACGAACGATACCTCTGGCCAGTTTATTGTTATGATCATCGTATATATCGACTATTTCACCTTCATTAAAGGTATCAGAGCAAGCCTCAATGCCTGCCAATAACACCGAGACAACTTTTTTGTTTTTTAAAATATCCGCTAGGTAAGTGCTGACTGTAATCTTTCCTTGACTGGTGGCCGAGGCGGTCAACCAAGATTTTATTGGTTTTAATTTACCTTTTTTAACATGGGATGGAAAATATGTTCCGTGATTATTATTATCGTTTAGTACTTGAGAAATAATAAACGGAGTTTTTCCGTTGGCGATGTGAGTATCCATACCCATGGATGTGGCTAAATCCGCTGCCATAAGTTTACTTTTCATACCTCCTTTTCCTGAACCGCTATCCATTTCTACGTGTTCAATAAAGTCAGTCGCTTTTTGTATGGTTTTTATAATTTTAGATTCCTGATTGTTTGGTGGTCCGTCATAAACTCCATCTACATCGCTCAAGATTATAAGTTTGTCAGCCGACACCATGGCAGCTATCATACACGCCTGCTGGTCGTTGTCTGTAAAGTCTAACCTATTTGGCGACAGTACATCATTTTCATTAAAAATAGGTATCACACCAAGTTTCAGAAGGTTGGCTACAACCGATCTTATACTTAGATAGTTATTACGTAGTGCGAAGTCCGTTCTGGTAGTTAATAGCTGTGCACACTTTACACCATTTTTTTTGCATTCATCTAACCAAGCAGATATCACTATGGGTTGCCCTACAGAAGCCAGTATTTGTTCTTTTAGAATATATTCTGAATAGTCTATTGCCTCTTTTTCAATTTTGGTGTTGTCTAGATTGACAGTGGCACTTCCGACGCTAACAGCTCCTGAGGTGACTATAACCACTTCAATTTCGTTTTCTTTTTTTATCAGGCATATATCCTTGGCAAGGTTGGAAATGGTCAGTTTATCAAGTGAACCATTTGTTTGGGTCAAAATACCGGATCCAATTTTTATAACGATACGCTTCATAAAGTTTTGTTTGAAAAAATTTTCCGTACGGGCAATTATTTTGTGTTTATTTATTACGTGTATTGTTTAAATCATTATTTATGGACATTTCAACATAATTAATTTAAAAAGGAAACCTCGTCCAATCTTTTAGAGATAATTTTTGCTGAGTAGTTAGAATCAGAAGGTTTTTCAAATAAAAATTCACCATCAAACAATCGATTTTCCAAAAAAAGAGGAAACCAATACTTATCATCAGGCCACATTTTTGAAAAAGGGATTTCTTTAAAGTCAAACCATTGCGGTCTCATCTCTTCTGTTTCTATAGGTTCGTCAAAAAAGTTTGATAATCTGAAGATGTGTACTTGCAAAATTGTCTTTTCGCCAATAAAGCTGAACTCCATCATTCCGGCCTTACTCAAAAGACCATCTTGTATTCCGGCTTCTTCATATAATTCACGACGAGTGGCGATCTCTATATCTTCACCTTCTTCAACTTTACCGCCAAATCCATTCCACATGTTAAAACCGAAACCTCTTTTTTTCATGCCTAGTAAAACTCTGTCTTTTTTTAAGGGGATACAGAGGGTTTGTATCTTTCTCATGATCTACAATTATAGCAGTTTTTGATTTTCGATAAACAGCACATCGTATTGTCATTCATTGTCTACTTTATAAACTAAATCTTTTAAGATAGAACCGGTAAGCAAATTTTATCTGTCAAAGCAGGTTAAATCAATTATATTTCTATTAACGTCTTTATTATTAGGGTCGTCAAACTCACCTGAATCAATAGAGGTAAAAATAAAATCCAAGACTTTGGGAATCTCATTTTCAGAAGATATTGTTTTTTCGTTAAGTAGTTGTGTGATGATTTCTTGTGGAAAGATACACGATATATTGAAATCTTCAGTAGGGTCGGAAATACCTATCTCGCAACCACCAAACTTTGAACCTTCCACAAAAATGTGAAATCTGTCAATTTGATCATCTTTGGTTGGTAGAGCCATAGTCATTTTCCTAGAGTTACAAGTTTCCATTGATTCAAAAAAACATGAAAATATTTCATCAGCCTCAGCAGGGAGTTTATCATCTTCAGTAATGTTAATGGTTCCACAACTTTGGTAGGAGTTGGCGTTAATAATTTGTGAGTAAGGTACGGGTGTATAGTCAGACCGTACACCTTGAGGGCTTATATAAGTTGGTACTTTATAATTTTTACGCGCTTTACATTGCAGATCCATTTCTTCATTTTGATTATTGGTAAAATCACCTGCGAGACTACTTACGGTTAGAAACTGAATCAATTGTAGTAAAAGGTCATCTTCTTTCGCGGTTGTAGCGATTTTATTTAATAAAGATGTTTGATAGGTGCAAGAGTTGGACATGGTAGTATTGCTCAAAAACATAGCTTCATCGTCCATATCTTCAAAAGCGCCATATAGTACACAGCTCATGCCACAATTTCGGATAATGTCTTGGTATTGTCCGTGTATTGTAACCAAACACTCGTTACCCACCGAACCTTCTATTATTATGTAGGCATTACTTTCGTGGTTGTAAGTATGACTTGGTGAAACTGTCAAAGGTAATACGCTCGGCTCACAGGTTGACATTTTTTCTACAAAACAATACATTGTATTGTATTGAGCTTTTGTACTTAAATAGTGAGTGTATTCTCTGTAAGTGAGTCTACCGCAACTACTAAGCAATTTTTGGGAGTTGTCTATTGTTACTATGTCCACACTGTCTCTATCTGGTGTTGTGACAGGTGTTTCGACTTCATTTGAGCGATCACGACCTTCAGTACCTCTGTCTGCTACGGGAGTTGTAACTTCTTCTTCTGAAGCTATGTCCACACTGTCTCTATCTGGTGTTGTGGCAGGTGTTTCGACTTCATTTGAACTTATTTTGGTTTCGCTGTCTTTGTTAAATACTATAAACGCTATGACTAACATTATTGAAGTGACAAAGAGGATGATCGGCAGTATTAAGATAACTAATCTTAACGAAGAAGTAGAATCTAATATTTTTTTATTATATGGATTTTTAGGTAAAGTAACTGATTCATCGTTATCTTCTGGCATATAGATATTCATACATTTATATTTATTATCTTAATAGTTTAGCACGCTATTTTTAACATTGTGTTTATTTATGCACGGGTTTTATTAGGTATCTTTTGTCTATTTTTTAACTGGAGATTTTTATGGAAAAAACGTCCGCTTCGCTTTCTTCTCCACCAAGTCGATAGGACATGAAAGCTCGCGGAATCAAGGCGTTTTTGCAAGCTAAGTATTCTTCTCACCCAAACATTATTCGTTGTCCATTCATCCCAGCCCTAGTTTCTGAAATTATTTATTGTCAATACAATAAGTCAAACCGGTTTCAGTACTCTAGGTAGTAACATAAATTAAAACAGAAACTAGGGCTGGGGTTTTGAGATATGGCTAGTAAAAAGTCATCTGTTCTTTTTGAACCCATATTGTGATAAGCTTACCAAGCCATGAGGACAAAAAAATCAAGATACTTAACAACTACTCTGCCTTACGTGAACGCTTCTCCGCACATGGGTCATGCTTTAGAATTCGTGCAAGCCGATACCGTGGCACGTTATTTGCGTATAAAAGGAGACGAGGTGTTTTTTAACGTAGGAGTAGATGAGCACGGTCAGAAAATATCACAAAAGGCTGATAGCTCTGGAATGAGTAGACAGGAATATATTGATAAGTACGCGAAAGAGTTTAATAAGTTAAAAGAAGCTTTAGATCTTTCTTACGATAGTTTTGTACGCACTTCAAGTGACAAGCATAAGATAGCGGTCAGGGAAATATGGCGAATTTGTGATAGTGCTGGTGATATTTATAAGAAAAAATATAAAGGTTTGTACTGCGTAGGTTGCGAGGCTTTTAAGACTGAATCAGACTTGGTTGATGGTAAGTGTCCAGATCATCAAATAGAGCCGGAAGAACTAGAAGAAGAGAATTACTTTTTTAGACTGTCTAATTATCAGGATTATTTGATCGAGTATTTGTCAAAAGAAGATTCTGTCATACCTAATTTTAGACGTTTAGAAGCTTTGGATTTTGTAAAAAAAGGTTTGGAAGATCTTTCAATATCACGAGAAAAGTCACGTATGGACTGGGGTATTGAAGTGCCCGGTGACGATAAACATGTGGTGTATGTATGGTTTGATGCTTTGACTAATTATATATCCTGCCTTGATTGGCCTGAAGATAAAAATGGAAATTTTTTAAAATTTTGGGAACAGGGTCAAACTCTACAGTTTGCCGGAAAAGACCAGGTTCGATTTCAGTCAATCATATGGCAAGCCATGCTTAAAAGTGCTCAGATAAAAGCGACTGATAAGATTTTTTATCATGGTTTTATTAATAGCGGAGGGCAAAAAATGAGTAAAAGTATAGGTAACGTCATTGACCCTTATGACTTGGTTGAAAGATATGGTACTGACGGTACGCGCTATCTAATGCTCAGACATGTGCACCCAACTGATGACTCAGATCTGACTTGGGACAAAATGGATGAATGGTATACAGCCAATTTAGTAAATGGAATTGGAAATCTTACTGCTCGTATTATGAAAATGGCAGAGTCTAATTTATCACAACCTGTTGAGTTGGGTGTCAGTGATGTTTTTGATATGGAGATTAGTACCGCTATGGATACTTTTGATTTTCAGTCTGCTACCGACAAAATATGGAAAAAAATTCAAACCGTTGATGAGAAAATAACCATTACTGAACCATTTAAAATGGTTAAAACTGATAGAAGGGGAGAGGCTATAAAAATAATAGAGGAACTCGTGGCAGAGCTGTCGATTATTGCCGGTATGCTGGCACCATTTATGCCTCAAACAAGCGTGTTGATTCAAGATTCTATAGCTGAAAATAAAATGCCGGAAAAACTTTTTACTCGTTTAGATAGTTGATAGCTTCTCATTGGTAAAAGTAAATTGTCTTTGTGCTTAAAAATGTCGTATACTATAGCGTTCTAAATTTTTATTTATGAGAGTGCTTAAAAATTTTTGGCGAAATGCCTGCGATAAACTTCTCTTTATTAGGAAAGGTTTTAAAACCCCCGAGTACGTCATACTAGGATCTGTAGTGTTTGTGGCCACTTCATTTTTACTTTTTTACTTAATTGACCTTCGTAATCTCTGGGGTATTCGTGACTGGATGTTTAGTTTAGAGCGAGTTTATTTTTATTTTACTTACACTCCGTTTTTCTTTCAGCATTATGGTAGAAACTCAGGTTTCGCTGAAATTGCTCAGTGGGGACTTCTAGCATCAGCTATATCTTTAGCGTTTTTATTGGCTGGTTCCGTGAAATCAAGAAGTGTTCACTTATCAAGCCTGTGTTTTTTACTTGGTATTGGTTTTGTATTGATGTTGGTGGAAGATGCTGGCAATCTTCGTCATACACTCATGAGCTATGTACAACTAGCGGCTGGCGAGCCGGATCAGGGGGTTGTGGGCACTCTTTTTGAGGGCATATATTTTGCCGTTTTAGGTGGAATACCTTTATACGCATTTATCCGATACGGACGTAGCTTACGTGAATACGGAAGAGCTTTTATGTACATGATTATAGGTTTTGTGCTATATGCCAGCGCCGCCGGTCTATCATTTGCCGGTACCGCTTTTCAGATGCTTTTAGATCGCGACCTTTACACTATTATGGGTGATATAATGATTAGTCTTAGTTTACGTCTTGGTGATGAAGCTTTACCGGCTTTGTGGGAGAGTTGGAACAGTGGAAATTGGTTGTATCAGGTGGGATTTTTCTTAATGGATAGTTTGATAGAGGAAAATTTGGAAATCTTGGCGGGGGCTTTTTTAGTGGCGGCTTTGTTGACAGTTAAGCAAAACATAAAAGCATAAGCTAGAGAACGTAAAGTTTTTCAGCTTCGTCTTAGCTTAGTCACAGTTTTCGTGTTTATTCTTTCAGGACTTACGCGTTTGGCGAATTTCTTTGTTGCTTTCGTCACTCAAACCGTTGATCGTACCAGCAAGTACGCTTCACCCAGCCCCAGTTTCCGTGATCATTTATATTCTTTCGTGACTGACTAAAACGATTTTGGTTTATTACGTTAGTAATAAATGGTTACCGAAACTGGGGCTGGGTCAGCGCCTCGAACTTCATCAGAAACGCGTAAGTCATGTCTTTATTAAACTTACACAAAACCCCCAGCTCCTGCTGGGGGAGTTTTACTAAGTAACTTAATGAAATTGATTCATTTTTAATTAATAATGAAGTTCTGGGCTAAAGGAAGTTTTTAGGTGATAAAAGTGTTAAAGTACGGCTCTATTAATAGCTAGAATAGAGAATTCCTATAATGACATTAAAAAAACGCTCGTACTTGTCTGCG
>SKGH01000008.1 GCA_007117575.1 Candidatus Kaiserbacteria bacterium
CTTTCTGCCTGATTATTGTCACAAGGTACGTTAGGTAAACGAATGCAGGTTAAATATTGTGGAATATTCTTAGCCAGTGTCCGTTTATACGTAGTAAGTTTATGGGGATCCAGAGCATGAGAATTTTACTTTTAAACCTTTTTATACTATTGTTCTAGTCGAACAATTCGTTCTTTTTCTAATGAGGAATAACCATGTCTAAGAATTCGGTAGGCGGAACATTGATAACTCTTTATGGTTTCCGTGTCGGGGACAGAGTTTTTTATGAAAATGAGCTGGATGCATTGTTACTTCATTGTAAAACTCTAAACGGGGAAAGCAATTTGCCTGTTTCTTTATTTCGTACTAGAGAACCAAGGTATGATGCGGAAGAAAGACCACTTGCTTCGCTACCCGCATATTTAGTGGAAGATTGGTTGAATGAATATCGATCGCATACCGGTGAACGTCGGCCTGAGGCTGTATCCGTCTTCATTGATCGAGCGTTGTTACACAGACTAAAAAATAAAGCAGTAAAATAATATATTTTTTCATTGGTTTTTTTAATTTCTATACCCCTACCACTATAAGTAAGTGGTAGGGTTTTTTCTTGAAAAAATATTTTGTGTGTACAATGATTTATTATAAAATTCAAATCTTTACTTATTTACTTTAATGTGTTTTAATATCGTCAGTTAATTAGTTCTGGTGAAATGAAATGGCTGATACTGATAGAGTTGAAGATTATTCCTTTATGATAAACGCCGAGCTGATTCCAGCTAATGATTTAAATGCACTCATTAAGGCAGTTGAGAATCATGTTTTTGATGAAATCAGGCTTTATTATATGGGCAGAGAAACGGACTATGCTCTAGGTCGTTCTTATGTGATAGATTGGATCGAGTCTGTAATTGATGAAGATGGCTGGAAACCTTCGTGGCAACCGTCTTGCTCTGTGACACAATTTATGTTCTATTGTGGAAAAGCCTCAGTGCAAATAAAATAACTTTCGTAAGTTTTAAACCCTCTTCACAGAGGGTTTGTTGTGTTTACATTATTTAATAATAATATGCGCTTTAACATTTGACTCAAGAGAGGACTAAAATGTTACAAATCTTCCAATATGTGTTATAAATGCCTGTGAATTACATCTAACTATGGTTGTATAATTTTATGAAAGAAATAAACCCGTATTATTCAGTTGTGGTGCCCACTTATAATGAGGCTGGCAACATCGAAAAACTTGATAAAGAAATAAAGTCGGCCATGTCTAAATTAGGTACACCTTTCGAGATCATATATATAAACGATGGGAGTACTGATGACACTTTGTCGGTTTTAAAAAGTATTAAAAATGTCACTGTTTTAGACATGAATCGTAACTATGGTCAGTCAACAGCTATAGACGCCGGCTTTAAAATGGCTCGTGGTGAATTTGTGATATCTATAGATGGAGATGGACAAAACGACCCCAAGGACATACCTCTTTTAATTGAGAAAATGGATACTGAGCAGTTAGATGTAGTGGCCGGTTGGCGTAAGGTGCGTAATGATTCTAAGAAAATAAAAGTCTTAACTAGGATCGGACGTCTATTACGTCGCATTATCATAAGCGATACTGTGCATGATTCCGGTTGCACCTTCAGGCTTTATCGAAAAGAAGCTGTAAAATCTCTTGATTTGCAGGGTGAGATGCACCGTTACATACTAGCTTTGTTGAGGTGGAAGGGTTTTACCATAGGTGAAGTGGTGGTAAATGATAGGGCTAGGGTATACGGTAAAAGTGCCTATAACATAACTAAAGCAGTGCGTGGTCTAATAGACTTGCTTTTTATTTGGTTTATCCATAAATATTCTCAACGCCCTCTTCATATTTTTGGATATTTAAGTATATTGGTTTTTGTACTAGGTACCGCTTTCATGGCTTATGCTACTTATCAAAAACTGTTTCTTGGTATGGGTATAAACCGGAGTGGTCACTTTTTACTGGGCGCTTTTTCAATGCTGACGTCAATAGTTTTGTTTAGTTTCGGTCTTGTCATAGATCTACTGATAAAAATTCATCTGAATAATTCACCTTATGAAAAGAGATATTATATTCGTGCCAGATATGATCAATAGGAAGATAATTTAAGTAAAATATGAAAAAAGTAAACAATTTAATAACCGGTGTGGCGGGTTTTATCGGTTTCCATACCGCCAAACAATTGTTAGACTCCAACGAGCCGGTGGTGGGTATTGATAATTTCAATGATTACTATGATCCTTCGCTCAAGGAAGCAAGAGTAGCTGAGTTACTTAAGCATGAAAATTTTACTTTAGTTAGAGGAGATCTTTCAGAAAGACAAACTGTAATTGATCTTTTTTCAAATTATCAATTCGATAAAGTTTGTCATCTAGCGGCTCAGGCTGGTGTGCGCTATAGTTTAGAAAATCCTAATGCTTATGTGCAATCAAATTTAGTGGCATTTATGAATGTACTTGAGGCGGTGCGAAATTATGAAGTTAAAAATTTTGTATATGCATCTTCAAGTTCGGTGTATGGGAAAAATACCAAAGTGCCATTTTCCATTACTGACAGAGTTGATGAGCCGGTATCATTATACGCTACTACCAAAAGGTCAAATGAGTTGATGGCTTATACTTATCATCATCTTTATGGTATCCCTTCTACCGGTTTGCGCTTTTTTACAGTGGTAGGGCCGTACGGACGTCCTGATATGGCAATGATGTTGTTTACGGATGCCATTATAAATGACAGACCTATAAAAGTCTTTAATCAGGGAAATATGGAAAGAGATTTTACTTATATAGACGATATCGTTGATGGAGTCATAAGGTCAATGGACACTCCTTCCGGTTACCGTATTTTTAATTTAGGAAATAACCAACCGGTTAAATTAGAATATTTGATATCATGCTTAGAAAGATCCTTAGATAAAAAGGCAAAACGTGAATATTTACCCATGCAAGCAGGTGACGTACCTCGTACTTTTGCTGACATATCACATACTACAGAAAAACTCGGCTGGAAACCGACTACAGATATTGATGACGCAGTTAAGCATTTTGTCAATTGGTATAAGTCTTTTTATCACTACCAATGAACAGATTAATTTCATATACGACTAATGAATAAAAAAATACTTGTAACAGGTGGGGCCGGATATATAGGTTCACACACAGTTGTAGAATTGGTACAAGCAGGTTATAAGCCGGTGATAGTAGATAATTTTTCTAATACCAAACCTTGGATGGTTCAGCGCTTAATAGAGTTGGTAAATACTGACCTACGAGTCTATGAAGGAGACTGTGTCGATGTTGATTTTTTAAAGTCTGTTTTTGATAAAGAAAAAGAGATACATGGTGTGATACATTTTGCCGCCTTAAAAGCAGTTGGTGAGTCGGTGGCAGAACCCTTGCTTTATTATAGAAATAATGTTTGCGGGATGATCAGTGTACTTGAAACCATGAGAATGTTTGAAGTAAAAAATTTAATTTTTTCATCATCGGCAACAGTGTATGGTGTTCCCGATAAGTGCCCTATAACTGAAGATCAACCAAGAAAGTCACCATCTTCACCTTACGGTGCCACTAAGGTTATGTGCGAAGATATAATCAAAGACTCAACTAGAGGTGGCTGTATTAAAGCCGTGTCACTAAGATACTTTAACCCTATTGGAGCTCACGACAGCGGTAACATTGGTGAGTTACCGGTTGGTGTTCCTAATAATTTGCTACCGTATATTACCCAAGCGGTAGCAAAAAAAATACCACCATTAAAGATTTTTGGGACTGATTATAATACTAAAGATGGAAGTTGTGTGCGAGACTTTATTCATGTTGTCGATCTGGCTAAGGCTCATGTTTCCACCTTGGACTATCTAATAAAAAGTAAGGAAAATTACGACATATTTAACGTTGGTACCGGTAAAGGAACCAGTGTATTAGAGTTGATAGATATTTTTGAGAAAGTAAACAATGTTGTGATTCCGAGGGAGGTAACGGCTCGTAGGGAAGGAGACATACGTGAATGTTATGCAGACGCGCAAAAGATAAAAAGTAAAATAGGTTGGGAAAGTTGTAAAAGTATTGAGCAGGCATTAGAAGACGCGTGGCGATGGCAAGCTAAATTGACTGAAATAGGAAAATCGTAAGTCGGCTACGTTTGGGACAATCATATGCGTCGGCGGTGGCCGACACCTTTGCTAGCAAACTTCCCCCGGTCCTGTGCCAAATGGGGCACAGGGAAGTTTACTAGCTCTGCCCAGCCCTAGTTTCCGTATCCTTTAATACACTTACGTGACTTACAAAAATCACCTCAAAACCTTCTGTTATTGATGAATAACCACTGAAACTAGAGCTGGACAATCATATGCGTCGGCGGTGGCCGACACCTTTGCTAGCAAACTTCCCCCGGTCCTGTGCCAAATGGGGCACAGGGAAGTTTACTAGCTCTGCCCAGCCCTAGTTTCCATATTTGGCACAGGGAAGTTTACAAAACCAAATTTACATTTATACTTCACACTGTATAGTTCCTTAACAATGTGAGGTGAGTGATGAATAGGCAACTGCTAGACTTGTGTAATCAGTTATACCAAGCTGGTGTTTTTCAGTTTGGAGGGGAGTGGTCACTAAAGTCAGGTAGAACGAGTCCGTACTTCGTAAACACTGGTAAGATCTCAGACTCAAAATTACTCCAGCTAATAGCTGTTCAAATGTATAATCTGGTGTTTAACCCTGACACTAACCCCTATGCATTTCGAGGTATCAGAAAAGATGGGAATGAGAAAGTTGATGTATTTTGCGGAATTCCATACAAAGGAATTCCGCTTGCGATTGCTTTAAGTCAGGTAAGTGATGCACAAAGTAACCCTATCCGGTATAACTTTATGAGAAAAGAAGAGAAGAGAACCGGAGAAAAGGGTAGGGTTATTGGTGCTGAGGTGTCTAAGGCAAGCATACTTCTTATTGATGACGTTCTAACAGCCGGTACCGGTTTTAGACAAGCTTGTAAGGTTATTGAGTCTCTTGGTGGTAAGGTAATTGGTGTTTTGGTTTTGTTTGATAGGCAGGAGTCTGTAGTTAAAGTGGAAACTGACACAACCCTAACCTTACTAAGGGACAGTTATCCTATAGCAAGTGCTTTGTTGGATGTAGACATGCTCATAACTTACCTGAGGACAAAAACAGATCCTCGTAACTATGAGTATCTTAAACAGCTAATTCGTCACAAAAACAGTTAAATCATTAAATAATAAAAAGCCGGCATAAGAGGAATTTATTTTTATGCCGGCTAATTATTTTGGTTTAACTTTCGTACATTCTAGGTAGAACGTTTATGGTTATATTTTCTATGTTGTCTGGAGCGCCATCGAAAGCGGTGCAGGTTATTTGATATCTACGTTGGCCGGTTATCGGTGCAGTCGGTATAGTGCCACTGGCAGAAGTTAAAGTAAAACTGTTTACAATATCACCACCATCATTCAACCACCCAGTTATTTCACAGGCTTCCGCGTCACCATCTATGTCCCACGATATGTTTGTGGTCTCATTGAACCGAACTAGTAGTGTATCAGAGTCAAAGCTGTTTATGGTGGCGTAAGGTACATAAGCACAGGTGTTAGTAGTGCTATTCCAAGCTATGTTAACTCCAATACAGGTTGCGTTTAACACATGATTGGAGCTAACAGCTGTACTACCGTCATAAGCTCTAAAAGTTCTGTAATTTACAGGCGTATCAGGGTTTATTGGAACATTTCCAGATCCTGACGGCTCAGGGAATGTAATATCATCTGTTAAATTTCTAAGACTGGGATCAGATGCGTTTTCTATTTCCCATTCTATAGTGGC
>SKGH01000092.1 GCA_007117575.1 Candidatus Kaiserbacteria bacterium
CAGTCATTGCGAGCGAAGCGCGGCAATCCAGAGTCAAATGTCTTTGCTGTACGGAGTGGACGTTCGTATGCTTTATTATACGCAATGGTGTAGCGCTTCACTAAAGGTATGATGGGCACATTTGACTTACTAAGAAGGTAGCAAACCTAAAGCTCCAACGAAATGACTTGCGCTTGCTTAACCACAAGGCCAGACAGCAGTCATTGCGAGCGAAGCGTGGCAATCCAGAGTCAAATGTCTTTGCTGTACGGAGTGGATGTCGGTATGTTTTATTATGAGCCTGTCCCCGAACTCACATTTTGACCATTTAACTCACGTGGTTAAGCCATGAAATTCCTAGAAAAGTGCGAGAAATCGAGTTCGGGGACAGGCCCATTAAGAAAAAACTTCTACAATAAAAACAAAAAAGTTAGCGCGGTTTAATCAGTAAGCGGAAGGCGTGTTATTAGTTCTTCCGCCAGATAGCAGTAGTCGCAATCGTTGGTATCGCAAGGAACATTGGTCAGAAAAGTACCTGAGGATACGTCTGCCACCATAGAGATTATGTCTTGTTTGACCTCCTCTATCTCTTCATCACTGATAACGAACTCTTCTTCTTTTATCTTTCCTCGCTCATTTGGTTCGATAAACGAAAGGACCGTATTGCGGGAGTGCCAACGTTTATCTTCTTGCAGACTCAGTAACAAAGCGTAAAACTGCAACTGTCTTTTATAACCGGCGTCAGCCTGCTTGGTTTTTCCTTCTATGGCGTTACGGCTCTTGGGCTTACCGGTTTTATAATCAACCACTCTGACCACCCCGCCTTCAGCAGTTACGTCTACCCGATCCAGACTACCGGTCAGTTTTATTTCCGGAAATTTTTCTAAGCCGGTCGGCAATAAGGCCGTTAGTCTCACTTCCTCAACAGTCTTATCAGTCACGCTTTTTACCATATGTTCACGGTAAACCTCAAGACTTGAAGATCCTTTTTGTTTAAGCAGTGAGCGCTCGGACTCGGTTAAGGGAAACTTTTTTAACAAGGTCTCAAGCTGACCAACGCACTCATCCAAAGTAGGCCATTTGGCATCCTTACCATGACTTTTGGTCATATACTCCAAGACCTTATGCATAACACTTCCATATTGCAAAGACATGGTTTTTACTTCCGGAATACGTAAAACATTGCGATACAAATATGTCCACGGACTCTTTATGTAGTTGTTTAATGCCGTTGCCGAAACTCCCCTTTCCATCAACACATCTCGCAAAAAGTTCACTGACCAAACAGGCGACTCTGAAGGGTGCCTGAATTTAGACAGACCCATGTCTGCGTCTTTAATGTCCGGCCATGACTTTGTTTGTATCGGCATGTCAGCCAACAGTCTTGATGGTAAGTAGTCTCTATTGTCTTGATCGGTTTTGGCGAAGGTTAAAAAGAGTTCTTGCTTCGCTCTGGTCATCGATACATACAGAAGTCTTTTTTCATCTTCCAGTTTGTCTTCTGTATTTTGAAGACTGTGTGCAGTGGCTGTTGAAAACAAACTGCGAGATTTACCCCCACCCCACTGACTGTCTACCAATTGCGCTATAAATACAGAATTAAACTCCAACCCTTTGGAACGATGCGCGGTCATTACCGTCACCTCGGCTTCGGAAGTTAATACATCAGGAGCATTCAAAGCTAAACCATAAACACTATAAGAATTAAGAGCGTCCACAACCTCTCGACAATCAAGTGCCACACCGTTTTTTACCATTGCCTCCACTTCATCATACAAACGACGCAAAACTCTACCACTCTCTATCGGATCCTGTTTCATGGCCATAGCTAACAAACCACTACCCTCAACCGCTCTAGCCAAGACCAATTGCGGTGAAGAGGTCAGTGTGTTGTCTCGAGCTTCTTGTAACACCTCACCCACTCGTGCCACTCTACCTACGTCAACCACACCGGCCATTTCAAGTTTTGACTTATAAGCTATCAACTGCGATAAAGATTTAACGGTAGTACCGGCTTTAAATATTTTAAAAAGATCATGAGCCGATATGCGCCAATAAGGGGCATGCAGTAGTGATGCTAAAACATGCTCATCTTCAGGATGAGTTATGGCTCGCAACAGCTCCATAGCGCGCCGTATCACCAAAGCGTTAAGCAGGTCGGTGTCAGCGGTTTGTCTTATAGCTATGCCACACTGCCGTAAAAAAGTTCCGTACCTTTCCACGTCTTTATTTCTTCTTAAGATCACCGCCACTTCTGAAGCGGGAGTACCTTTTGCTAAAAGCTCCTTGATTTTATCAGCCACCCATTGCATTTCTGAGTCAGTATGATTAAACTCAAGACAATCAATAGTAGCCGGTAATTCTTTAAAAGAATTTAAACGCACCCTAAGTGGCGCCAAAGGTCCTTCAGTTACTTCTATAAGTTTATGTGACAAATCTAAAATGGGCTGACCGGAGCGATAGTTGTCTGTCAATGAAATCACTTTAGTGTCGGGAAAACGAGTTTGGAAAAATAAAAAGTTTTCCAAAGAAGCTCCTTGAAACCTAAATATTGCCTGCTTTTCATCACCCACCACAAACAGGTCGGGTCTCTCGTGATAAGATGCCAATAACTCCAAAATGCGATTCTGACTACCGTTGCTGTCTTGATGTTCATCAGCCAGAAGATACTGATGGGTTTCTTGCAGTTCTCGCAATATATACTCGTCATTAGACAAGACGTGAACGGTTTCCATAAGCATGTCAGAAAAGTCATATAACCTTTTTTTGTTCAGACACTCTTCGTAAACACGATAGACCGCTCCCAATGCCTTGTCCTTCTCCAAACGACGAGAGGCCTGCAAATAAGCACTACGTATCTTTCCCTTATGGGCTCCTTTACTATGGTAGCGTTCCATTTTTGACAAATCCGATTGAGACTTCTCTAAGATTTCATCAAAACTGTCAGGGTTTATATATTCCTTCTTCAGGTCATTTATAGCCCCTAAAACCGGTTTAACATAGTAACCGGGGTCGCCGGTAGGACGAAGTGCGTGCGCCTCAGCAGTATCTCGTAATATATTTTCCATCAAAGTGGAAGACTCGACCGCGCTTATCGGTCGCCCACCGATAATACGAGGAAAAGCATCGGGAAAATTATTTATAAGTTGTTGTGCAAAACCGTGAAAAGTATGAATACTCACTCTATAAGCTGTGCTACCAAGATACCTCACCAAACGCTGACGCATAGCCTTAACACCTGATTCTGTAAATGTTAAAGCCAGTATCTGTTCCGGAGCGGTATCAGTAAGACGCAAAATATTTACAATACGCAAGGTCAGTATCTGCGTTTTTCCCGTCCCCGGTCCGGCTATGACCATAACCGGACCCGCAACCGTGTCTACCGCTTCACGCTGGGCGGAGTTAAGTAAATCGTAAGCTTCTTGAAAAGAGTGAATGTGGTTTTTATCATTGTTCATAATTTTACGATACTTTACTATGCCTGAACAAAAAAGCGAGCACAGGTGGAGTCACTAAAGTGGTTATGATAACCATCATAATTATGACCGAAAAAACACCATCGGTGACCACTCCCAAACCCAGACCAATAGTGGCAAATATCAATCCCACCTCACCGCGCGGTACCATACCAAAACCTATGACCCATTTGTTATAACCTTTTCCCGCCACAAAACCCGACACCAACTTACCAAATATCGCCACCAGAGTCAGACCTATGGCCGTCAAAATGATGGCCGTATCAGCAAAGGTTGTTAGGTCTACCGACATACCGGTAAAAACAAAGAACACCGGCACAAACAACTGTCCGACCGGTTGCAGTAAATCCTCAACATGCTTATGTTCATAATGATCTATAACCTTCTCAACTTCAATCTTTGTCTTTTGACTTGTATGGTTTTTAATATCTTCCAACTCATCACAAAACTCAGGTTTACGAAAACGCTTAAACGTCACATCGTCCAGTATAAGACCGCCGGCAAAAGCTCCTATAATTGGCGCCATACCCATCAAGTGAGCTAAATAAGCAAAGACCAAACCAACCGAAAAAGCCAAAGCGAACTTCATGCCTACACCTCTACTGATAAAAGAAAAGACGTTGCCTATGTAAGGAGCTAGTATTTTTCCTAAAATAATAGCCGAACCTAAAAAGAAAACCGCCTTAAAAAATATGAAAGTCACCTCAGTTAGGGTGATACCACCGACCAAAACTATCGCTGTCACTACCGCTAAAATTATCAAACCGAGAATGTCGTCGATGACAGCTGCACCAAGTACTATCTGCGATTCTTTGGAGTGTAAGAAACCCATATCTTTAAAAACACGTGCCGTAACGCCCACTGACGTAGCCGTTAACGTAGCGCCAAGAAAAAGATATGTATTGGTATCAAGACCGGGTAACAAAAACGGCCCTATCAAGTAAGCGCCTAACAAAAAAGGGACCACCACCCCGGCGATAGCCACTAAAAAAGCGGTCAGACCGACTCTGGTCATTTCTTTGACATTAGACTCTAAACCGATTTGAAACAAAAGTATCACCACTCCCAACTCCGCCATAAACATTATATAGATATCGGTTTTAATCGGCTCAAAAACATTGACACCCAACAAGGCCAAGTTACCCAGAAGCACGCCCACCATCAACTCTCCTAAGACCGAAGGTTGCCCCAACCTCTCTATTAACCCTGACATCTTGGCGAATATCAATATCAGCGCTATCCATAAAAAAGTCAGCACCATACCATCGTGACCAACCGACCCTCCGGCTTCCACCCACCAATACGGCACCATAAAAACCAAACCACCCATCATGGCTACTGTGGTGCTCTGTTTAAATAATTTGCCTATGAAACTCATGGGGAATGATTCTTTTCTACAGTGAGAGCGTTTGGAATACTAGCTCTTAACTATAGATAGGTCAATATCAGTTATAAACCTTCCGGATTTCTTTGATTTTAGTAAAAGTACATAAATAGCTTGAATAAGAACCGGAATAAATAAATTCGTAAGAAACAATTCTACATTTATCATTGGCAACACATATATAACTTGCATTGCCTACATAGAGTGCTACACTTAATAGTAATGGAAGCAAAAGAGATTATAAAAGACATTCAGGTGGTGGAAGAGACGGCCACTTTTGAAGAAGCTCTAACCGCCATGATCAAGTCGCAAACCAATACCCTACTGGTAGTGGATGAAGACGGTTGTCTATCGGGCGAAGTTTCGGTCAGCGATTTACTGGACGCCATTGTTCCTTGGGACTTGGATGGCGACAAGATAACCGAAAGTTTCAGCTCGGAAGAGGCTTTCGCTAAAGCCATACAAAACGCTAAAGACAAACCGGTCTTTGACTTCATGTCCGTAGATTTTGATACCGTAAAACCTGATGATGGTCTTATAAACATAGCTGCTACCGCCATCGCCTACCAAAGAGCTCGTATACCGGTTGTAGATCATGAAAACCGTCCCATTGGGATTATATCCAGACGAGGACTTAAACACATACTCGGTAACTTCCTTAACATAAAAGATCAATAAACTTCAAACAAAGGTCGGTTAGGTATGGTTATCTTTTTTTAGTAGTTTAATAAGCGGTTACATTTAACTGTATCTCAAAATGAATCATCTAAATAAAGTTCGTATATAGTAGCCACAAAAAAAGGTATCGCTAAAGCTAAGAAAACTTCCTCTATCGGTATGGCGTTACCCAAAATAGTAAATGTATGCAGATACACATCAGTATAGGCGAAAACCTTATGAACATTTTCCATAGACACCAACAACGCCAGCAGTAAAGGTAGTGACCCGACCAAAGAAAACCACCACAGTCTCTTTATAAAACGAATGGAGTGAACTCTATGTACCAACAAAGCTGACACACAAGCCAGCAACATTCCACCCCACAGCCAAAGATAAGAATTTTCTATCCATAAGTCGCTTATAAAATAATGATGAAAAGCTAAAACCATCACCGAAACGCAGAAAAAAGCTCCAAAGGCTCCAAAACGAGTTATGGCTTCCTGCTCCACGTAGCTACCGTCGTCAAACCACAACTCGTACATCAAACTGAGAAAGATTACTTGCAAGACCAAAGCGAAAATGGCCTCCACCGCCACCAACTCAAACAGGCGGGTTTGGTTGTACCCGACTGTGTACCACAAACCATATATATGTGCTATGCCTTCCAAAATTATCGCCATACCCGCACCCAACAATGACACATTCAATAAAACCGAACCGGGAGCGTAAGAAAACATTGCCATCAACATAGCCGGCAACCCAAACATAAAAAAAGTACTGACCAACAAACCGGCGTTAAAAAATATCAAACTATAAACAATAACCAGATAGTAAACAACCGCCACTGACGATAGCACAATTCTTCTATTTAAAATGGGATCCGGTAAGAACACTGCGATTTATTATACCAAACGCCAATATCATATCCAATTGTTTTTTCAGACCTCACACCAAAAACCCCGGGCCGGATCCGGAGGTTTTAACGCTCCTCCGCTTCTTTATAAGAAACTGTTTGAAGTCTCATCGAGGTCCAAAGTGACCAAAAATTCGAGCGAAAACCTGTGCATAACGAAGTGTGCTTTGTGGTGAGACTTCAAACAGTTTCTAAAACCTTAATAAGACTTCAAACGTCGCGATTTTTCGTGTTGTCTGATCTTTTCCAACGCCTTAGCTTCTATTTGTCTTATTCGTTCTCTGGTGACTCCAAACTCTTTACCCACTTCCTCTAAAGTATGAAAGGTGCCGTCCAAAAGACCATGTCGCATTTCCAATATTTTACGCTCTTTGTCAGACAAGGTATCGAGGATTTCTTGTATTTGATCGGTCAAAATACTATGAGCCACTTCTTGGTCAGGAGAAGTTATGCGCTCGTCGGCTATGAAGTCAGACAAGCGTGAACGATCGTCATCGTAGCCGATGGGTAACTCCAGAGAAATTGTGTCTTGACTTATTTTTTCAATTTGATAAATCTTTTCTATTTCAACTCCCATCTCAGTAGCTATCTCCTCCGGTACCGGATCACGACCCAAATCCTGCGACAAACGACGCGACACTTGCTTGTACTTAGCCATAGTCTCAACCATGTGTACGGGTATGCGTATAGTCCTTGACTGATCAGCCAAAGCTCTGGTTATAGCCTGTCTTATCCACCAAGTGGCATAGGTGGAAAACTTAAAACCTTTGGTAAAATCAAACTTATCGACCGCTTTAAACAGACCCAGATTGCCTTCTTGTATCAAATCTAAAAGAGTCAGGTCCGGCGACCTACCGACATACTTCTTAGCTATGGACACAACCAGTCTTAAGTTAGCGCGAGCCAAAAGGTTTCTCGCTTCTTCATCACCCTCACCTATTCGTTTTGCCAATACCCTTTCTTCTTGGGCTGTTAAAAGTGGGTACTGCCCTATTTCACGCAAATAAATTTGAATGGAGTCATAATTACTCTCATTACGCCGGTACGCATTTTTTCTTTCTAACAGTTCAATACTGGGATCGGGACCCAACATGCCTCCACTCTTTAAAACATCGATACCGGCAGTCCCAAAACGTTCGTACATTTCATCAAGAAAAGCTATGTCTTTTTCTATCTGGGGAAACATACGCAGTATCTCATCGTAGGTGATATAACCACGCTCTCGTCCGATACGCATTAACTCAGCCGCTTTTATCTCCAGTACTCTGGAAAACTTTTTATTGACCGGAGTCTCCGGTTTGCTTACTTTTGTTGTTTTTTTTACTGTAGCTTTACCGGCTTTTACTTTTTGATTTTTATTTGTGACTTTTTTGTTCACTTTTTTAGTGGCAACTTTGGTGGTTGCTTTTTTTGTTTCAGTGGTATTTTTTTTGGTTGTCTTTTTGGTTACCATAATGTGTGCAACTATATCTTGCAATTGTTATTTAGTCCAGTGCTAAAAATCCATTGTATATAACATTTAACTGTAACTATTGATTATTAAATATCCCTACATCGAAAGAACCGCCAAAACTTTTACTTTTAGCCATAGCTATCTTTCCTAAACATGCTTCTATGGCTGACTGGTCATTTTCCGCCTCTGCTTGTGCTAATTCTTTTTTGGCATTATCCAACTCCGCTTTTGCTATCGCCACCGTAAGCTCATTCAATCTATCAACCAAATCGTTTTTTACGGTCTTTATATCATGATTAGATAAATACCGCTCCAACAGCAAAATCTGTCTGCTTTTTTTCGGCAAAGGCATGTCTTGAAGGATGACCTGTGAATCAATAGAAAAATTCTCTACCAGTACATTACGTAAAGCAACAGCGATTTCTTCATCCAAAACCTCAACGCATAAAGATAAATACTCAATCAGAACTGTGTATCGATTATTTTTTTCTTGCTTCAACACCGCTTCGGTTGAAATTTCCGGTGCTGAGTTGGTTACACCATCGTTATTACCTTTTTGACCGGAGGCCTGTTCACGAATCC
The DNA here is from genome assembly GCA_007117575.1 of Candidatus Kaiserbacteria bacterium. Classification (GTDB taxonomy): domain Bacteria; phylum Patescibacteriota; class Minisyncoccia; order Phycocordibacterales; family UBA918; genus OLB19. Next base: position 8,448 of record SKGH01000092.1, read on the forward strand.
GCCTTAACTCAATATACACCGCCTCACTAGTGGTGCCAATGCGTTCAGCAATGCCGGCGCCAAAATGTTCCTGATCTATTACGTTTGGTATCAAAGTTACCAAAGGCAACAACTCTTCTCTGACCCTTAATTTACAAGCTCTCGCGTCTCGACTTGAATTTTCAATATGCGTTAAAATGTACTCAATAACCGGCTTCGCTTGTCCTATGGCACGCTTGAATTCGGAATGGTCTTTGTTTATCAGATCGGCCGGATCCATGCCCTCAGGCATCAAAGCCACCTTAACATCCATACCTCTTTTAAGCATTAACTCTGAAGATCTAAAGGAAGCCTTTAATCCGGCACGATCGTTATCCAAAGCTAAAACTACATTGTTGGATAAACGTTGCAACAAAGAAACATGATTTTCAGTCAAGGCTGTACCGGAAACCGCCACGGCATTTACATATCCGGCCTGATGGGCCAATACCACGTCAAACTGACCCTCCACGATTAGAGAAAAATTTAAAGAACGTATACCTTGTTTGGCTTGATAATAACCAAACATGGTATTTGACTTGTTAAACAGATCCGTCTCGGGCGAATTAACATATTTTGGAGCATCACTATCAGAGTTTAATATCCTGCCGGAATAACCTACCACCCTACCACCCGGATCACTAATCGGAAACATGATCCGATCACGAAAATGATCATAAGGTTCTTTTCCTTCACCGGCCTTTTTTACCAACCCCACCGACACCAGATCATCGTCAGTAAAGCCGACTTTGGTTAACTCTTGATAGAGTAAGCGCCAGCCATATCGGGGAGGGCCGGGGGCATATCCGACACGCCACAGCGCCAAAGTAGAAGGTTTCAAACCACGCTCTTTTAAGTAAGCCTTGGCATCCTCATCATCAGCCAACTTTGAAGTAAAAAACCGCGTCGCTTCCTCCAGTGCTTCAAACTGTCTATCCCTACGGTCTCGTTTCTTGGGGTCTACCGCCTGTAACTCCACTCCGGCTTTCTCTGCTAAGATCTTTAACGCTCCCTTGAAATCCACTCCTTCCATTTTCTGCACAAAAGTGAAGATGTCTCCACCCTGACTTGAGGAAAAACAATAGTACATACCCTTGTCAGGCGAGACATAGAAAGAAGGTGTTTTTTCGTTTGTGAAAGGTGATTTTCCTTTAAGACTTTTACCGGACGGTTGTAAACTCACGTACCACGCGACCACGTCAACTATGGACAACCTGTCTTTTATCTCTTGAATGGGGTCATTAGTCATAATTATGAGAACTGCTCTTATACCTGTAAGATCATAAGCGATCTTTACCGGCTGAATTACGACACCCTTTAGCTTTAAACAAAACTATCCCTCTCTTTCCAAAGATTCTTGCAAGTCAGATATCATTTCATATTTTCTTGATCCGGCAAAACCGGTTCCGGCCGGTATCAGTTTACCTATGATCACGTTTTCCATAAGACCCGCCAAATCATCATAACCCCCCTTTACGGCGGCGTTTATAAGCACACGGGTAGTGTTCTGGAAAGAGGCGGCCGATAAGAAACTTTTTCTGGACAAAGACGCTTCAGTAATACCCATTATGATGCGCTCGGATTTCGCCGGTTGCTTATCTTTATTTCTAAGTTTTTCATTGACCTCAGACACTATCCAAGCTTCAACCACCTCACCGGGGGTGAAATGACTATCGCCTGAAGAAGTTATCTTTACTCTTCCCATCATCTGTTTGACTATCAACTCAATATGCTTACGAGAAATGGTAACACCCTGTAGCTCGTATATTTTGTTTACTTCTGAGATTATATAGTCTTGAGTCATTTCTTTGGTCCCATACTTAAACAGGTCAGGCAAGTAAGCCGAACCGTCGGTTAACAATTGACCGGCAACCACTTTCTCACCTTTAGATACCTTGATGGTTCTCTTAATACTGGTCTCATACTCTATGGTATCGCTCTTCTTGGGAGCATATTTAGAACCTTTGTCCACAGCTACCACAATCACTTTATCTCTACCCACCACTTTCACTTCAGTAACGAAACCGTCAGTCTTCGAGATAACAGCCGGTGCCTTCGGTATCCTTTTTTCGAACACCTCCTCTACTCGAGGCAAACCTTGAGTTACGTCTTCTTCTGTAGAAGCCGCGCCACCAACGTGTTTGGTATTCATGGTCAACTGCGTACCCGGCTCACCGATGGCTTGCGCCGCAATGGTACCAACCGCCTCACCGATATCAACCAACTTGTTTGTTGTCAAATCGACTCCATAACACTGCTGACAAACCCCTCTTAAAGTTTGACAGGTCATTGGAGAACGAACCGCTACGGATTCACAAGTTGATTCTTCAATGGCAAGAGCATCACGACGAGTCAACAAGTGCCCTTTTTCAAAAAGAACATTGCCCTCGGCATCAACAGCGTCTTTAGCTAACACTCTACCGCGAATGGCTTTAGAAAAAGCGATCTCTATACCGGAAGCGCTTAACCTACCTATTGTGGTAAACTCTTTCGTCTTACAATCATGCTCAGTCACAATAGCATCCTGAGCCGCCACGAACAGACGTCTGGTCAGATAACCGGCTTTAGCGGTCTGCAATGCGGTGTCAGCCAAACCCTTACGCGAGCCGGTAGTGGTGGTGAAATACTCAATGGGACTCATACCTTCCTTCATGGACGAGGTTACTGGAAACTCAACAGTTTGTCCCCGTGTATTCATTATCAACCCCTTCATACCTACCATCTGAGATATCTGTCGCATGGAACCTCGGGCTCCGGACTTCAACATGTCATAAGCGGAACCGTTTTCATCCAACTCATCCGGTATGACCTCTTCCAACTTACTTTTGGTTTTGTGCCATATTTCCACTATCATTCTTCTACGCTCATCACGCGACACCAAACCTTCGTCATAATAACTAATAACTTGCCTCTCTTCTTCTCTGGCAGATTCGATTATCTCAGCTTTTTGCTTAGGCACCACCAACTCATCTATACCCCAAGTAACACCGGAGACCGTGGCATATTGAAAACCAAATTTTTTCACCTTATCCACTACCGGCGCCACCGACTCGACCCCCCTGTCGTCTATAAGATTTATGATCAGAGTAAAAAGATCACGCTGACCAACCGTCTCGTTAATGTACGGATAGTCATGAGGTAATACGCTGTTAAACAACAAACGTCCTACACTGGTCTCAAACACCTGATTGGCGTATTCGGCATATTTGGGTGTGTCAGTGGCTAAGACCTTTATTTTGGCACGTATGTCCACCAAACCATAATCGTAGGCATTGATGGCATCGTTAGGAGAAGAAAAAGCTTTCCCTTCTCCTGTTTTACCGTCCACAACTTTGGTCATCCAAAATGAACCCAAGGCCATATCCATCAAAGACTCAGACACCACCGGCTCCGCCGAGCCTGGCTTAAGGATGTTCATGTTGGCTGAGATTATTTCCTTTGCTTCCAGTTGCGCCTCTTTAGACAAAGGTACGTGTACGGCCATCTGGTCACCATCGAAGTCAGCGTTAAACGCGCGACAAACCAGAGGGTGTATCTGAATTGCGTTACCCTCAATCAAAACCGGTCTGAAAGCCTGTATACCTTGACGGTGCAAGGTTGGTGCTCGGTTTAACAAAACATGTTTATCTTTAATAACGTCCTCAAGAATAGCCCACACTTCAGATACACCGTCTTCTATCAGGCGCCCCGCACCTCGTATGTTGTATGCCAACTCCAAACGTAACAACTCGGCAATAACAAAAGGACGAAACAGTTCCAGAGCCATGTGTTTAGGTAAACCACACTGGTCCAATCTCAGTTCGGGACCAATTACGATCACAGAGCGTCCGGAGTAGTCAACACGCTTACCCAATAGGTTCTGTCGGAAATACCCTTGCTTGCTCTTCAAATAATCAGACAGGGACTTAAGCGGTCTGCGCTGTGCTTGACTCATGGTTGAATAAGCACTACCTCCATGTCGTATAGAATTATCCACCAAGGCATCTACCGCCTCTTGCAGAATTCTCTTTTCATTTCTAAGTATCACATCAGGTGCCATGATGTCTATCAACTTCTTTAGACGATTATTTCTGTTGATCACTCGGCGATACAGATCGTTAAGGTCGGAAGAAGCATGTCGCCCACCCTCAAGCGCCACCATCGGTCGCAAGGCCGGCGGTATAACAGGAATACGACGCAAGAACATCCACTCCGGTCTCACGCCCGAATGAATCATACCGCGTATCATGTTTAATCTCTTATCTAATTTAACCCTTTCGGCCGCACCAACTTTTTCTCTTTGAGCTTCCAATTCGTCACGCAGTTTAGGCAGATCAATATTCTTGCAAATATCGTATATCGATTCCGCGCCTATCTTGGCTTCAAACAAAGTTGAATACTTAACCGAATGTTTATGAAAAGCATTTTCATCAAGCACCATACCCACATTTAAACGCTCTATCTCATTTTTCATCTCCATCATGCGGTCTTTCAATGCCTGCCTTGCCTCATCACCTTTCAATTCTTTATATTTAGACTTAAATTCAATATCCAACTCCTTTAACAGCCTCTTTCGCTCTTCTTCTGATACTTTGGTCACTATATAACCGGCAAAATATATAACCTTCTCTAAAGAAGTGGCCGTGATACCCAACAGCATGGCTATACGACTGGGCACACCTCGTAAAAACCAAATGTGTGACACAGGCACGCATAAGTCTATGTGACCCATTCTTTCTCGCCTGACAATCGAACGTGTTACCTCTACCCCGCACTTCTCACATTCTATCCCCTTATAACGTATGCCTCTATACTTTTTACACGCACACTCATAGTCCTCTACCGGGCCAAAAATTCTCTCGTCAAACAAACCGTATTTTTCCGGTCTTTGTGTTCTGTAGTTGATGGTCTCAGGTTTGGTAACTTCTCCGTATGACCAGTCCAATATTTCATCCGGTGAGGCTAACTTGAGCCCTATAGCTTCCAATTCTGAAGCTGTATATCGCTTTTTTGTGGTATTTTTTTCCATAAAAATTACAATTAAAAATTAGTACCGGCCATTAAACATCTTCCACTCTTTTGTGACTGAGTTGATCTTCTTTACGTATCAGTTGCACATTAAGAGCCAATCCACGCAATTGATTGACTAACACATTAAAGGCCGCCGGAATGTGTGGATGACTTATCCTTTCGCCACGGACAATGGCATCGAAAGCGGCTGACCGTCCCACTATGTCGTCTGACTTTATTGTTAACATCTCACGCAAAGTATAAGCGGCACCATAACCCAACAGTGCCCAGACTTCCATTTCACCAAATCTCTGACCACCTACTTGCGCCTTACCGCCTAAAGGTTGTTGTGTAATCAGTGAATAAGGGCCAATAGACCGCATGTGTATCTTGTCTTCTACCATGTGGTGAAGCTTTAGTATATACATGTAACCGACTGCGATTCTTTGATCAAAAGTCTCACCGGTACGCCCGTCACGTAAACTCATTTTTCCATCTGGAGACAAACCGGCTGCTACTAACTCTTCTTTTATTTCGCTTTCGGTGGCAGAAGCGAAAGGTGGCACTATGGCTTGATAGCCAAGCGTGTTGGCCGCCATACCCAAATGCAACTCCAATATCTGACCAAGGTTCATACGACTGGGTACGCCTAAGGGGGTAAGTATCATATCAATAGGGCGACCGTCCTCAGTGTAGGGCATATCTTCCTCAGGTAATATTCTGGAGATAACACCCTTATTTCCATGACGACCGGCCAACTTATCACCAACAGATACGTTTCTAACCTGCGCCACGGTAATATGTATTCTCTTTATCACTCCACTCTCTAACTGATCTCCGTTTTCTCGAGAGAATATTTTAACTCCTATCACTCTTCCTCGCTTACCGGCCTCCAGACGTAAAGAAGTATCTTTAACGTCTTTTGCTTTCTCTCCAAATATGGAACGCAACAAACGCTCTTCCGGTGTTAACTGTGCTTCACCCTTTGGTGTTACTTTACCGACTAAAATATCACCCGGTCTAACCTCGGCACCGATTCGAATGACTCCGCACTCATCCAGATTTCTTAACTTTAACTCACTAACGTTTGGTATATCAGGTGTAGTCACTTCCGGTCCCAATTTAGTATCACGCACAGACACTTCCAGCTCTTCCAGATGAATAGTGGAAAATTTACTCTTCTTTACCAATCTTTCTGAAATGATTATGGCATCTTCGTAGTTAGCGCCACTCCAACTCATAAAAGCCACCATAACATTTTGTCCCAAAGCCATTTGACCGGTATCCGTTGAAGAAGTGTCAGCTATAACATCGCCTCTTTTTAATTTTTGACCGACACTAACCGCCAAACGATGATAAAAAGCGGAAAAATCATTGGTCCTTTGAAAAGTGGTCAGGCGGTATTCATGCTTCTTTCCGTCTTCATGTTTTACCACCACATGGTTTGCGTCCGCCTCCACCACTTCACCATGAGCCACCGCGGTGATAACCCGACCCGTATCTTTTGACACCATCTCTTCCACACCAGTAGCCACTATCGGCGCCTCCGGTATGAGACAAGGAGTTGCCTGTTTCTGCATGTTACTACCCATCAAAGTACGGTTGGCGTCATCGTGATTGAGAAACGGTATCATGGATGCCGCCACTGAAAAAGCTTGATTGGTGGCGATATCCATCAGATCTATCTCTTTACTGGGAACAAAACGAGGTTCGCTGTTTCTACGACTACCCACAAAGTCTGGAACTATTTTACCCTTATCATCAACCTCGACGGCAGCGTGAGCTATGGTGTAGCCTTCCTCCTCATGAGCATTTAAATATACTATTTCATCAGTCACCTTCCCGTTCTTTACCCTTACGTAAGGAGTTTCAATGATACCGAACCGGTTCACTCTGGCGTACATCGACAACCTTAATATCAAACCGATGTTTGGACCCTCCGGAGTATGGATGGGGCAAAGTCTGCCGTAATGACTAGGGTGTACGTCTCGCACCTCAAAACCGGCTCTTTCTCTGGTTAGCCCTCCCGGACCTAAAGCGGAGACAGTTCGCAGATGCTCCAACTCAGTTAGAGTATTTTGCTGTTGCATAAACTGAGACAACTGCATGGCGGTAAAAAATTCTTTTATCGACGCCTGCAATGGCCTCGGGTTTACTATCTGAACAGGCAAAGATGTTTCTGACTCAATAGTTGACATCCTGTCCTGAATATTTCTTTTCATGCGAGTCATGCCAACACGCACTCGTTGCTGTATCATCTCACCAAAATAACGCACCCGACGAAAACCAAGGTGGTCAATATCGTCTGCCTGAGCACCGGAGGTATGATTTAGTTTTATGATGTTGCTGATTATCAGACTCAGGTCTTCAAGTGAAATGGTCCTTTTCTCCGTAGCCACAGAGTCTGTAGGCATACCGAAACGCTCATTGAAATGATGGCGACCGATTTCAGACAGGTCGTACCTTTCCTCTGAGAATAAAGAATTGATAAACTCTTTTGCGTTATCGACGGTGGCAAGATCGCCATCGCGTAGTCTTTTATAAACTTCAATATATGACTCATCGGTGCTTTTCGCCGGATCTTTAGCTAAAGTGGCGTTAAGATACTCCTTGCCACGCTTAATCTCTCCGAAGAATGATTCCAATTCTTTCTTACCGGACAAACCCATCACTCTTAAAAATGAAGTGATGGCCAGTTTCTTTTTGCGGTCTATTTTGATGTAAATACCCTGATCAATATCGGTTTCTATCTCTATCCAAGCACCTCGGGCCGGTATTATCTTAGCGCCAAAGAAAGGACGCCCTTTTATCTCTTGACTTGTGAAAAATATACCGTAAGAACGAGCCAACTGAGGCACAATCACCCTCTCCACCCCGTTAATTATAAAGGTTCCATGCTCTGTCATGACCGGAACATCGGCCATAAAAACCTCTTGCTCCTTGGCACTATCAAAACTCTTATTATTAAGGACAATTGTCGCTCTAATGGGAGCGTCATAAGTTAACTTATTAGCTTTGGCAAATTCAGGAGTACATTTGGGAGCACCCAGTTCATATTTTTTGAAAGATAATTCAAACTTTTTTTCCGAATAATCAGTAATCGGAGAAAACTCTTGAAATATTTCTTTTAATCCCGTTTCTACAAACCACTTAAACGAATCTCTCTGTGGTTCTATCAAGTCAGGCAACTCTATGAGAGGCTCTTTCGCTAAAGCAAAAGTCTTTTTTGGCATAGCGCCCACCGACAGATAAGTGTTGGCTTCGTTTGAATTTTTAGACATAGAAAAATGAAGCGATAATCTATTAAAATAATAATAATATCTTCGCCAGAAACCATACAACCAAGGTCTCTGACTGAATTTGGTTCTGCTTTAGTCAGCGCTGACACACAAAAAAACACACTTTACTATCGTAGTTGTGTCATTTTAAATACAGTGATAATTTATGTATGGTGACTATTAGACCCATTAAGCTTGCTAACTACCGTTGTTTAAATTCTTCTTCTTTGCAACTTTACATCTTAGAAACTGTTTGAAGTCTCACCACAAAGCGTACTTCGTTATGGTCGCTCTGCTTTCTAAGAGTATATCGTACTAACAACATATATCGTACTAACAACATATATTGAAACCGGTTCAAGATTGTTTCGGGCTTCGTGACTAAGAACCTGTCTACGACCTCACAACAAAATGATCAACACAATCCTTGTTTCGGGTCGTCATGACCAAAAATTCAGCTACAAACCCATGCTTCGTCCTCACCGTATCCCGATACGCTTCGGACTCCAGCACAGGTTTTCGCTCATATTTTTAGCCACTCCGGACTTCGATGAGACTTCAAACGGTTTCTTAAAGATTAAAGAAGAACTCGGCAGTTTCAACACCACCTCCCTATTTTGTATCAACCATTCACAACTCAATCAAGCATGCTCCCTAAGTGGCGATATTATACACATCTCACTAAAAAAAACAAGTATTTGTCTGTGGATAAGGTAAGTGATCAAGACTTTACCGGCATTGCCTTAGAACGCCAGCCTAGCCCTTAAGCAAGACATATCACTTCTAACGCTCTGTGCTCTTCTGAGGGAAATTTACTACTTACATACCTGATCCTGTAAAAACTGGGGTTTATTTGAAAATTTTTACATTCAGGACCTACGCGTTTGGCAAATTTCTTTGTTGACTTCGTCACTCAAACCGTTCATCGTACCACCAAGTACGCCTCACCCAGCCCCAGTTTCCGTGATCATTTATATTCTTTCGTGACTAACTAAAACATTTTTTGGTTTATTACGTTAGCAATAAATGGTTACTGAAACTGGGGCTGGGGCTGGGTCAGCGCCTCGAACTTCATCAGAAACGCGTAAGTCATGACATTATTGAAAATTGTTTTTTACCACAGTTTTATTCCACTCCTTAATGGCAAGATGGTTACCTTCGGTCAATACTTGAGGTACTTCATGGATGACTCCTTTAAATTTCAACTTCGCCGGTCTGGTATAGACCACAGGTCTTGCCGGCCTCGTGTCCTCTAATGAACTAGAGGAACCTAAAACTCCTTTCAATTGTCGCGCTGTTGCGTCTGTAATAATCATGGCCGGCAATTCGCCACCGGTAAGTATGTATGGCCCCACGGACACCTCCTCTGCTTCCAAGGCAACTTTCACTCTATGATCCACCCCCTCATAGCGACCACATATCAGAACCAGATGATCGTACTTCCTTGCCCACCGCTTAGCACATTCTTGTGTAAATTGTTTACCCTGTGGCGACATGATAAGAGTTTTTATTTTGACCTTGTTTCGCTTGCGACCAACGGCTTTTTGCCAAGCTCTCAGTATTGGTAACGCTTTCATCACCATACCGGGACCACCTCCGTAAGGACGATCGTCAACTTGGCAATGTGGGTCTTCAGTAAAATCTCTGGGGTTGTAGTAATTTACCGCTATTTTCTTACCTCTTACTTTAGAACCTTTACCTTTTTTATCTTTTTGAGCCCGCCCCAGTATGGACGAGTCGGTATAAAGCCTACAAACCTGAGGAAACAATGTGATTACATGGAAATCCATATCATAACAACCCTAAACGGTCACGAAAAACCATAACTTAAAGCCAACACGAACTCGTGAGTCAACTCCGGACCATTACTCGGCCCAAATGTAGTTAAATCTTTAGATCGCCTATAGCGTTATCAAGTGAGTCACTTGAACCGTTGCCACTATTATCTAGGTCTGCCGGTGTGCCGGAGTTGTCGTTACCCATAGACCTATCTCCGGATGAGTTCTGATTATGTAACCTGCCACCCTCCGGCTCATTGATCTTAAGGTTGACTCGGGCATCATGTTTCATACCAACCACCCTCAACAAGGTACGTACAGCCTTGGCGGTATTACCCGAACGACCAATTATCTTACCCATATCTTCCGCATGTACGTCTAAGGTAAGTAATACACCCATCTCATCTACAGTACGACTTACCCGCACTGCCTCCGGCTTATCTACTAAAGCCTTTACCACTGTCTCTAGAAATTGCTGATCTTCATGCATACTCGTATAATTCATTCATTCCATTAATGGCTAGCGAACCCAAACTAATAATAAACCATACATTTCGCCAACTTACAGTTATAATACGTAAATACTCCCGTTACGTCAAACCCGAACTATGGAAAAGTACTTGATTTACTAAGAAACTGTTTGAAGTCTCACCACAAAGCTTACTTCGTTATGGTCGCTCTGCTTTCTAAGAGTATATCGTACTAACACATATATTGAAACCGGTTCAAGATTGTTTCGGGTCTCCGTGACTAAAAATATGGCTACAAAACTTCGGTTCGTCTTCTGTGAACGACAGTTCACATCAGACTCCACCTCGTTTTTCGC